>CAZOAX010000108.1:0-7031 GCA_964577735.1 uncultured bacterium | reverse complement strand
CCCTTACAGATTATAAAGTCCTTTTAAATGAAATCTCTGAGTATAACCCAGAGCTTCTCAAGCGCCCTTACTTAGTCGCCCTCAACAAGATCGATACCGACGAAAGCCACGCGCTGATTGAAGAATTCATTGCAGATACAAAAATTCCTTCTGATCGTCTATTTCAAATTTCAGCCGCTGCCGGTACAAATTTAGATCAGCTTGTCGATGCCATCGTCAAAGATGTCAAAGTCATTGAGCCTCAAGCTCCGAAAAAGCCTAAGGATCAACCGGTTGAAGAGAGCGACTTCCTCGACGACCAAGCCTTCCTCGACAACTGAGAAACGCAGATTTTCACCACTGAGCCACTGAGAACACTGAGAGGCTGTGAGAATTATGAGAAAAAATAACAGGATATTTAGGATCCTGTTAAAAAATTAAACGCTCGTTCGCTAGCCTATCGGCGCTCACTAGAGCCACAGAGGCGCAGAGCCTTCGGAAGTTAGAGTTTCTAATCCATGAAGAAGAAAGTTCCTTTCTTCTTCATCAGAAGTTTTTGCGCTCGGAACGAGCGCAAAAAAAATCCAACTACATGAGTGACAACGTAAGTATAGCCGAAGGCTCTGCGTCTCTGCGTCTTTAGTGGGCGCCGCAGGCGAGCACGAGCGTTTAATTTTTCTAAACAAAGAGCATTTATTGATGTTAGAAGGAGATATTAGCTCTTTCTCCCAATTATAGGTTAGTTCGTAGTTTCTATTTATTTTTAAATAAAGTGTGATATGGATTGATTATACGTAATGATGATTTTTGTGGGGTCAATATGAATAGAATTGAAAATGATATTTATAGTCACAAATATGAGATACCACTTGGTGATAATAGAATCCATGACATGTTGCCGAGAGAGGTTTTTAGGAAGATCCTTTCCTATTTAAATTATAAAGAAGTACTGACAGCTGATTTAGTTAGCCATTTTTGGAATGAAAGTTTAGTTGATGTTGTACAAGTGGAAACATTCAATGATCAGAAAAAATTTGTAGAGTTCTTGGTGGAAAACATCAAGGATGAGTCCAAGAGAAATGAACTTTCACATTTTCGGGAAGATCGGAACGTCTTTAATCTTAATAGTTTAAAGGAAATCAAGGCATCTGTGATTGCTTCAAAAGAGGAGATTGTCAAAATATTAGGAAGACTAAAGAGAGACGAAACAAAAGAATTAAGAAAATTGTACAAGGCTAGATCTGCCCGCAATTTTGATCATCTTTTAGCTATAACGGAACTTCATAGTGACTTAGAAGATACACAGGCCATAGATGATTCTTTCTGCAAAGGTGACCAACTTCAGAGACTTTCAATGTTGTTTACCGTTTATCATCAATATGACAAGGCAGTTGAAGTTGCCAATATCATACCGGATGAAAAAGAAAGAGCATTAACTATTCAAGGGATATCAGATGCGTTGATGCAATATGGGAAAATGGAAAAATCTCTCGTTGTTGCCAATCAGATAAAAAAAGAATACATTCGTTCTGAAAGTCTTGAGAGGCTTGCTGTTTCTCTATCTAGGCGCGGTCTTTTTAAAAGAGCTAAGGAGGTGGTCGAGATGATACCAAAACAATCACCTCGTCACGATACCGCGTTGAAGCTTATTTCCAGTGATCGCATTCCAGTCGGTAATCAGAAGCGATCCATCCGTGTTTTGCATTGAAATACGCAAAACAGGCAAATAGATCTCTTCACTATCTAGAATGGTGAAATCTGCTCCGAAGGCGGATTTGGCGGTCTTTTCAATTTTAGATCTGCCGTATTTGGCACTTAATTTTTTACCATCACGGTAAGGCTTTGTCACGAGGGCAGCTGTTACTTTAGTCTGGGGCAATACATTAAATTTAGGATTTTCAAAGTGAAGGGAGACGTCGTTTCCCTTGACTACGATTAGTTGTTTGGTTTTTAGGCTTTCTAGTAGCGCCTGAAGGGGCTCTGCATCAAGACCAAGTTCCCTTTGTAGCTTTTCCTTCGACAGGATCCCACGTGAATCGGCGATCGCATTCAATAAACGAAATTCAAGAGGGGTAGCTCCAGCTTCTATGGCCTCTTTAAAGCCATTAGTTTGCTCCCATGTGTCCGTATTTAAAACCATCTCCCCATCAATCTGACTCCAGATCAAGGTTGCTTGCTTCGTTTTATTGTTTTTGTCGCAATATTTAACGTTAAGCAGAAGGTAGGGATGGAACTGGACAGTAGGCTCTTGGTACGTACGGCTTGAATTGCCGATCAACTCATCTCTATATTTTTCCATGATCTCTTCAGCTGAATAGCGTGTTTCAAGCGTGACAAGATCTCCGTTTTGCACATACTTTTCGACAGAATAGGTTCCATCGGTTGTATAGAGCCAAAGGAAGACTGCAAAGGCAGCTGCAAAATATAAAAGATAGCGGGTTGATCGGCTTATCATATTAGTCCTTCATGGATAGTAGGAATTCCACATTAGATCCGGTTTTTTTCAAACGCCCTAAGAGTAAATTCATCGCATCAATTGGGGAGAGGTCTGCAACCGCTTGACGGAGGAGATAAATTTTCTCAAGTTCGTTCGGGTGATAGAGGAGCTCTTCTTTACGTGTACCGCTCTTGATCAGGTCAATAGCCGGGTAGCAACGACGGTCGGCAAGTCTTCTATCCAAGACAAGTTCCATATTGCCTGTGCCTTTGAATTCTTCAAAGATCACTTCATCCATTCTCGAACCGGTGTCGATCAGGGCTGTTGCAATGATGGTTAGAGAGCCACCTTGTTCGATGTTGCGGGCAGCACCGAAGAAGCGTTTTGGTTTATGGAGCGCGTTTGCATCCATACCACCTGTCAGGATTTTGCCTGAATGCGGTTGAACGGTATTGTAAGCACGGGCAAGACGGGTGATCGAGTCTAAGAGAATGACAACGTCTTTACCATGTTCAACGAGGCGTCTTGCTTTTTCGATCGCCATCTCTGCGACTTGAACGTGACGTTCAGGTGGTTCGTCAAATGTGGAAGCAATGACTTCCCCATGGACGATACGTTGCATATCGGTGACTTCTTCAGGTCTTTCATCGATAAGTAGGACCATCAGCACAATTTCAGGATTGTTCGCGTGAATGGAGTTTGCGATGTTCTGCATCAGGATCGTTTTACCGGTCCTTGGAGGGGCTACAATAAGACCACGTTGTCCTTTTCCGATAGGAGAGGCCAGGTCCAAAATGCGCATGGAGAACTTATCTCTTGATGTTTCCATCACAATCCGTTCATTTGGATAGAGAGGAGTCAAGTTCTCAAAGAGGATCCTTTCACGTGCTTTTTCTGGCGTTGTGTCGTTGATGCTATCGACTTTGAGCAGCGCAAAATACTTCTCTTTATCTTTTGGCGGGCGTATCGGACCTGTGATCGTGTCCCCTTTTTTGAGATCAAAGCGACGGATCTGGGCCGGAGAAATGTAGATGTCTTCCGGGGATGGAAGGTAGTTGTAGTTTGGAGAGCGAAGAAAACCAAAACCATCTGGAAGGATCTCTAGAACGCCTTCACCGATCAATAGTTCTTTTGGGTTTTCAGAGAGGGCTTTTACAATTTCGAAGACCATTTGGGACTTAGTGAGCGATCCTAAATGCTTAAGACCGATCTTGCGGCCGAATTGATTTAATTCATCGATATTCATCCGTTGAATATCTGCAATTTTGATGATCTCTCTTTCCTGTTCCAGGTAGCTGTCACCTTCTGCTTCATGACCATTGCCATTGCCATTTCTTGGCTCTGAATAGTGTCTTTCATCGTGCGTGTCAGGAAGCATCGGTTTATTTGAGTCTTGGTCTTCTTGGTTCATTTAGGGTGTAACTCCTCTTGAGTTAATACGTAAAAAAGTTTGGTAACGGAGGATTTTAGCTCGTCCAATCCCTCGTTATTTTCAATAATATAATTTGAGCGCATGATTTTTTCTTTTATTGGCATTTGGTTTGCCATTCTTCGAGCATATTCAAGGTCCGTACCTCCCCTGGCCTCAAACCTTTTCAAGCTGAGTGCTTCATTTGTTGATACAGTGATGACAACGTCAAACCATTTTTCCATACCTGCTTCAAACAGTTTTGGAATTTCAACTACAAACAGAGGGGGATTTAAGTTTTTAGCTTCTTGATAGAGCCTTTCAATAGTTTTAGTAACGGCAGGATATATACATTCTTCTAATTTCTTCAGTAATGAGGGGTCTTTAAATGCTTTGTCTGCAATTGCCTGACGGTCCAGTGTTCCAAATAAAACAAGAACCTGCTCTTTGACCGGATCATCAAGCGATAAAAGCTTGTGTACGATCTCATCGGCACTGACTACATAAGCATTAAGGTTTCTAAAGAAATTGCATACGGCGGATTTACCAGAGGAAAGTCCGCCAGTGACTGCGACTTTTTTTAAGTTTAGCATTCTTTCCAATTTTTGCCAACTTCGACATCAACGATTAAAGGAACCTTAAGCGCGATGACAGTTTCCATTTTATTTTTGATTAAATCTTTGAAGTAAGGTACTTCACTATCAGGCACTTCGAATATGAGTTCATCGTGCACCTGTAAAATCATATAGCCCTGCTTTGAAGAATTTTTTAATTCTTCATGAATTTCAAGCATGGCCAGTTTGATCAGATCAGCAGCAGAACCTTGAAAGGGGGTGTTGACTGCAAGTCTTTCTGCTGCATTTCGAATTTGGATATTTTTGCTCAAAATATCTGGGAGCAACCGTTCCCTACCGGTGATAGTGACTGTTTTCCCCGTTATCCTAGCGCTATCTTTGCAGCTTTCAAGAAACAACTTAACTTTCGGGTATTGTTCAAAGTAGTGAGAAATAAATTGAGAGGCTTCTTTTTGCGAGACCTTGATCACTTGGGAAAGGCCATAAGGTCCCTGTCCGTAGATGATGCCGAAGTTGACCGCTTTTGCCCGCGATCGCATCTCTTTTGTCACCTCTTCAAGCGGGACATGGAAGACAACTGAAGCTGTGTGACGGTGGATGTCTTCGTTATTCTCAAAGGCAGATAGCAAAATGGGATCTTCACTCAAATGGGCAAGTAGGCGTAGTTCAATTTGTGAATAATCGGCTGCGACATAGCTCCATCCTTCTCGTTCTGGTTTGAATGCTTCTCTTATTTTAAGCCCGATCTCCGTGCGTACGGGAATGTTTTGCAAGTTAGGATCTTGACAAGACAGACGTCCGGTAGCAGCAACAGATTGGTTGAATGTGCAATGGATCCGGTTTGTTTTTGGATTGACTTGAAGTGGAAGGGTCTCTACATAGGTAGAGCGTAGTTTTTCAAGGACCCGATATTCTTGGATCTTGCCTGCAATAGGATATGTCCATTTAAGCTCATCCAATACCTCAGCACCGGTTGAAGTGCCTTTTGGGGATGGGATATTGAGTTTTTCAAATAGGATTTTACTGAGTTGCAGCGGCGAATTTAAGTTGAATTCTTCACCGGCAAGTTCATAGATCTCTTTTGAAAGGATTGCAAGTTCTTCTGTCAGATATATTTTCAAATCAGCGATTTTATCGATATCCAGAAAAATCCCTTTTTCTTCCATGTCAAATAAGACATCCAATAAGGGAAGTTCAAGTTCATAAAAAAGTGTGGAAAGACCTCTTTCGGCAATTTCTTTGCTAAATCGCTCCTTAAGCTTAATGATAAGAGCAATGGTGTCCCCGTTAAAGGCGCCTAGGGCTTCTACCGGAACTTCTTTCAGGGTGATTTGAGTTTTCCCTTTTCCAAGTGAAGGAGCCTCTTTTTTGGCCGTACCAAAAAGCTCTAAAGAGAGTTCCTCAAGTGTGTGGCGTCTGCTGTGAGAGTTGAGAATGTAGGATGCAAGCAAAGTGTCAAAATCAATGTTGGCAAGAGGGATGCCGTTATTTTTCAAAATATGGGCATCGTATTTGATATTGTGGCCATAGAATCCAATAGCAGGATTTCCAAATAGGCTTTTCAGCTCATCAAGCGCTACGTGCAGGCTCGGAATATACCAGGCCGTTTCCGGATCTGTTGCAAGGCCGATCCCAATCAGTTCAGCAAGCATAGGATTTGGGTTTGAGGCCTCCACTTTAACACAGATGGATTGCTTGGCTTGAAGCTCTGCAACAAGTGCTTGTAAGGACTCTTTGTTATCAATGATCTTAACAGTGGTGCTAACTACTTCAGCTGGTGCTTCTTGGCTTAAAAGTTCTTTGGTCAGCGTGTGGAACTGCATTGTGTGATAAAAGCTTTTGAGCTCTTCGATAAGGGAAGGTTTGATCAGAAAGAAGTGATCATCTTCGGGAAATTCTACTTCAAGATTAAGTGAGGCCAGTTTTCTGCTGATCAAGGCAAGCTCTTTATTCGCTTCGAATAAGTCCTTTTTTTTGCCTTTTAACTGATCTGTATTGGCTAGAAGATTGTCTAGTGATCCCATTGAATTCAATAGATCAGCTGCTGATTTCGGCCCAATTCCCGGCACGCCCGGAATATTGTCTGAGGCATCTCCAAGTAAAGATAGATAGTCGACGATCAAAGAAGGGGGAACACCAAATTTATCCTTGACTTGCGGTTCACCGATGATCAGGTTTTCTTTGTAAGTGTCCACAAGAAAAATTCGATCGTTCACAAGTTGGCAGAGGTCTTTATCTGTTGAACAGATGTAGACATTTGTTCCTTTTTTTGCAGCATAAGTGGCAATACTTCCAATCGTATCATCGGCTTCAACGCCTTCAGGATCAAGCATGGAAATGCCGATCAAGCGACAAAATTCTTTAGCCCATTGGATTTGGTAAAGTAAGTCCGGAGGTGTTGTCTGACGATGGGCCTTATATTCAGGATAGATCGCTGTTCTTGACCTTGAGTTGTTCTTTCCGTCAAAAACGGCAATACAGTGTTCGGGCTTAAAGTCTTTCAGGATTTTTAAGACAGATCTTGCAAATCCATAGAGGGAGTTTGTGGACTCTCCCTTGCCGTTGGTCATGTTGCGAATAGCAAAGTACGAGCGGTAGGCATAGCCTGCCGCATCGATAATAAAGAGGTTCT
>CAZOAX010000107.1:0-7051 GCA_964577735.1 uncultured bacterium | reverse complement strand
CCTATCCTGGCTAAAAGAATATATTGATATTGAGCTGCCACCTCAACAGATTGCTAAAATTTTAACTGGATCCGGACTTGAGGTCGATTCGATTGAAAATGATGCAATGAGCTTTACCAATGTTGTGATTGGACATGTACTGGAAGTAGAACCGCATCCTAATGCAGACAAGCTGCGCGTGGCCCAAGTCACAGATGGATTTGAAACACTTCAAGTTGTATGTGGAGCTCCTAATTGCGCAAAAGGCATGAAGACTGCTTTTGCCAAGATCGGCGCGACTTTAAAGACACCGGAAGGGGAAGTATTCAAAATAAAAAAATCCAAGATCCGGGGTGTGGAATCCTGTGGCATGCTTTGTTCTGGAACAGAACTTGGGATTTCAAAAGATGCTGAGGGGATCATTGAGTTTGCCGAACATATGAATGTCGGTGCTGATGTTGCCGATCTCTATTCAGATCCTATTTTTGAAGTGTCGCTTACACCGAATTTAAATCATGCTTCTTCGATGATTGGGATTGCAAGAGAGCTTGCTGCTGTGACCGGATTACCTTTAAAAATGCCAAAGATTGCAGTAAAAGAAATTCAAAAAAAAGCTGCAGACGTCATTAAAATAGATGTGCAGGATAAAGAAGACTGCCCTCTCTATGAGGCACGTGTAGTGGAAGGCTTAAAACCGGCAGAATCGCCTGAATGGATGAAAAAACGCCTGATTGCCTGTGGTATCCGCCCTTCATTTCCGGCTGTGGATGTGACTAATTACGTCCTGCTTGAAATGGGACAGCCCCTTCATGCCTTCAATTTGGATGCTATTGAAGGTGCTAAAGTGATCGTCCGTAAAGCTAAAAACCATGAGCATTTGACCACTTTGGATGGTAAAGAGCGTGTGTTATCTCCGGATATGTTGTTGATTGCAGATGCTGTTAAAGGGCTTGCCATTGCCGGTGTGATGGGTGGGGAAAATTCAGAAGTCAAAGAAAATACCGGTCGTATATTAATTGAATCGGCCTACTTCCGTTCGTCCAACATACGGCGAACAAGTAAAGCACTTGGTCTTTCTACGGATGCTTCCCGCAGGTTTGAAAGAGGGTCTGATCCAAACGGCGTTAAGATGGCACTTGATCGGGCAGCAGGCCTTTTACAGGAGATATTTGGAGCTGAAGTCTTGCATGGTATTGTGGAAGCCAGGGCTCAAGAGTTTGCTGAAGCTGTCATTACATGCCGTCTATCCAAAGTCAACAATCTACTTGGGATCAAGCTTAGTCTAAGCGAGATGGAGTCTCATCTGGAACGTCTTGGGTTTAAGATTGAAAACAGTGATGCCGATGCTCTTTTTGTGACTGTGCCGACCTATAGAGTCGATGTCACATCAGAAGTGGATTTGATCGAGGAAGTGGCACGTATGGTCGGCTACGATAATATTCCTCGCATTGCCTCGCGCTATCATTCCACTTCATTGCCAAATAACCCGATGTATGAATTTGAGAGAAATGTCCGCACCCGCTTAATTGGAGAAGGCCTTCAGGAGTTTTTGACATGCAACCTGATCGGCCCAAGCATGCTTGAAAAAGTGCCGGACCCTAAGATGCCAAAAGAGGGGATTGTCCATGTGGTCAATCCGACATCGATCGAACAGTCGATTTTGCGTACATCGCTTCTGCAGGGTCTTTTGCATGCGGTGAAATTCAATCGCGATCATGAAAACCACACGATTGCCGGTTTTGAAGTCGGAAAAGTCCATTTTAAAGCTGAAGGAAAGTACCAGGAGCCGATCATCGCAGGAATTGTTCTAGCAGGAAAAAACAATCCTTACCATTTTTCCACAAAACCGCCGGCTGTCGATTTTTATGACTTAAAAGGAATCATTGAAAATCTTTTGGAAGGGTTGAATATCAAGCGTTATTCATTCCGCTCTTCTGCTATCGATACGTTCCATTCCGGTCGTCAAGCCCTCGTCCAGGTGGATGGAATTGATGTGGGGAGCCTTGGTGAGATCCATCCGGCTATTCAGCGTCAATTAGATATCCCGGAAAGGATCTATTTTGCTGAATTGAACTTATCAGATCTACTGAATGCTGCAAGAGGGGATTTGAAAATGCGGCCCTTGTCACTTTATCCATGTTCTGAACGTGATTGGACGATCACATTGCCGATCTCGATCCCTGTTCAGCAGATCATTACTTCGATTCAGCGCATACCTTCTAAATTACTGGAAGAAGTTTCACTTGTGGATATTTTTCAAAGCGAAAAAATAGGCCATGATGTTAAAAATGTGACATTGCACTTTGTATACCGGGACCAAACGAAGACGCTTGCTCAAGAGCAAGTAGAACAAGAGCATGCCCGTATTATGGAGACAGCTACTAAAATGATTGATTCTTTTCAAAATTAGGAAAGCCAGATGAAAAATGTTATACTATTATTGATTGCAGCATCGGCTGCTTCCAGCGGATGCATGAGACGTATTCACGATCCGCATGAAGTCGTTGACCAATCCTACATTCACCGCTATGGAGTGCCTGTAGAGGGTGGGAGCTGGCAGGAGCAGGGAGCGACTGGTCAAGTTGTTACAACACTGAAAAGCGGTGTTGTGGTCACAAGCACCTATGCCGGCGGCGAACTTCATGGAGACACCCACTACACCTATCCGCATAGTGAATTGACAGAAAGAACGGAGTCCTATGAAGGCAATTCTCTGACTAAAGAAGTACGCTATTGCCGTAACGGAACTCCTTCACAAGAAACGACCCACCTTTCTCCTACATCAAAGAAAGTGGTCTCTTGGTATGACAATGGCGCGCCTCAATGCACCGAGCATTTAGAGAATAATTTGCTCGTAAAAGGCGAATATTATGACATCAGCCATAGACCCGATTCACGTATTGATAATGGCAACGGCTCCCGCACGAGAAGAGACGGCTTTGGTACCTTGATCGGTGTGGATACAGTTGTTGATGGCACTGTTACTGTGACAAAAACGTTCCATCCTAATGGCGCGGTCAGAGAAGAAATCCCTTACGTTAACGGTCAAATCGATGGACAGCTAAAAACTTATCTTCCTGATGGAGTTCCATTGACCATCGAAACATGGACTCAAGGCGAAAAAACAGGCAACACCGTACAATTTGAAAATGGGGAGCGTTCAGCAGACGTTCCTTACGTCAGAGGCGTTAAAGAAGGTGTCGAGAAACGTTACCGCAATGGCAAGATTGTCGTAGCCGAAATCACCTGGGCAAACGATGTGCGCAACGGCCCTTCCTCATCCTACATTGGTGAAGTCACGAAAACTGACTACTTCTTCCAAGGAAATCCAGTCAGCCGTTCTGCTTACGAAAGAATGAGCTACACCAACGTCCCCGCCACTCGTTAAGAAAGAGGGCTTTTCTGGCTTACCAGATCGTGGTCGTCGTTGACGACCACTTCAAGTTTGGCGGTTTTGATTGAAATAATAAGCTTCTGCTAAAATAATTAATGGAATTTGGGCTTTTCTGGCTTTGCCGATAATTGACCGTCGAATGACGGTCCATTAATGCGTGCTCGGCCCTTCGCAGATCACCTACACAACTTCGGGCCTGCGCCGCATTTCGCTGGCAGAGATCATCCTGCCGCTCTTGTCTAAAACACAAGGAAGCCTTGTGGTTGCATAGCATAAAATACTTGTTTCGCACTATCTTTATTAAAAGTTAATCATTCGGTGGCACCATGTTATGAAAAAGGAAAAAACATGAGTGTTGATGCAGTTAGATCTAGTTTTGTTGTAGGTGGATATCAGGATACTTGTGATTTTAATACCCGGGAAGAATGGCTGATAGTTGGACTGGTTCCTGGGTTTAATACCATTTCTGGATCTGTGAGGTTAGTCTGTAATGTTGCACTCGCATTATTTAATACACTAAAGTCAGTTATTTATACTGCATGCGGAATCGGACAATGGATGTTTTCTGTTGAAACAACTGCTTTTGATCATGCAAACGACAGCATGTATGCTATTGGATTTAGCGTTGGAGCTTGTGCTTACGCTGTTTTTGAGGCTATTCCGGTTGTTGGTAACATTCCTTATTGGTGCTTTATGGCTGTTTTTTGCATAGCGTGTAGAAAATTCGGTGAAGCTAGTAAAAAACCTTTCTTTGGATTTTTTGAACCACCTGGAACAGATCCGGTTCCTAATAGTTAAACTTTCTTGCTTTGTAAAAACAAGGCCTTCTTTTTGCGTGTTTGTGTAGAAAGATGGCCTTGTTTTTGCGGAAAAGTGTAAAAAGATGGCCTTGTTTTTGCATTAAGTGTGCACCGGCTTCTTGAGTAGATGATCCCATTGCTCACCGAGAAGTTCGGTGAAATTGTCGAATTCATCGATCCCATATTTTTTTATTACGACGGGGCGATTTGCGCAGTCATGCAGGATGACCCCGTTGAAAGGATCGCCGGCAGATGTGCGTAGGATGTTTTGTGTTCCAATGTAGACGCCGTGAGGGGAGAAGATCTTACAGGCATGGCAAATCCCATCTTTAAAATGAGACTCTTCTCGCAAAATAATCCGTTCATCCATGCTGCGGATGAGGGCGCGTGTGAGATCGGGGAGCTCTTCGAGGTTTTCCCTTTGCCAGGCAGAGGTCTCCTCTGTTTTCAGGTGACGGAAGTCAAAGAGGCTTGAGTCGTAAACAATCTCGATGAATTTTCCAAAAGAGTACTTTTCAACAGAATAGCGCTTTCCGTAGGGGTCGCGGATCACTTTAAAGGATTGTTCTGCCTCTGTTGAGCCGTAACCAGTGCCGACAGGCTTTCCATTCTTCCAATAGTAGTCCAGGTAAAGAGGGAGTTCGCTATACATTCTTTTTTTCTTGTGCTATGATTGTGCCTAAAGGATTTTAAAGTTATGCCTACAAAGAAATTAATTCAAGTGCTGGGAGCCATTTTTCTTGCCATTATCGCAGGTCTCCTCACCGGAACAGAAAAAGGGATTTTCGGAATCACCTTTTATCAAATTTACTCTTTGATGGGCGGGCTTTTCTTAAATGCTCTGATGCTTGTCGTCGTGCCTCTTGTGACCTCCTCTATCATTTCCGGCACAGCTAAAATGGGAGGGGAAAAGTCATTTGGTAAACTCGGAGCCAAGACATTTGCTGCATTCCTTGGGACGACCGGTATTGCGATTGCGATCGGTTGGGGGCTTTCAGTTTTAATGCAACCGGGAGTTTTAGAGCACTCGGTAGCAGCCGCTTCAAAAGTCGACCTTGCAGCGGTCAATGGAAGTGCTTTTGCCAAGTTTGAACAGATCGTGATGCGTCTTGTTCCATCTAACATCATTGCAGTGGCAGCAGAAGGGCAAATGCTTGGCCTGATCTTTTTCAGCCTTCTCTTTGGTTTTTTTATCTCCCGCATCAATCCTGAGCATGGCAAGCTCCTCTTGACCTTCTGGCAAGGAGTATTTCAGGTGATGATGAAGATCACGGAATTCATCATGAAAGCGATGCCATTTGGTGTCTTTGGTCTTGTCGCCAAGGTGGTGGCAACTACCGGCATTGAAAGCTTTACATCTGTCGGCTATTTCTTCTTAGCCGTCATCATAGGCCTCCTTCTTTATATGTTCGTGGCCTTAAGCCTCCTATTAATTGGCCTTGCAAAAGTCAGCCCCTTGAAACACCTTAACGCGATGGCTCCGGCTTTATTGACTGCATTCACGACAAGTTCATCTGCAGCAGCCCTTCCAGTCAATATGGAATGTATTGAAGAAAAAGTGAAGGTGTCCAACCGGATCGCAAGCTTTACATTGCCGCTTGGGGCATCTGTCAACCTTGCCGGAAGCTCGCTTCAAGTGATCGTGTCGGTCTTTTTTATCGCGCAAGTTTATGGGATCCCTCTTAGCTTTGCGACCCAAAGCATCATCTTCTTCATGGCGTGGATCCTCTCCCTTGGCGTTGCGGGCGTTCCTTCCGCAAGTTTGATCTCGATTGTGATTATCCTAAGTGCCCTTGGTCTTCCTGCTGATGGGGTTGGTCTCCTGATGGCAGTTGAACGGGTGCTTGACATGTGTCGGACTGCAGTCAACACCTATAGCAATAGCTGCTGCTGTGTTTTGGTTGCCAGATCTGAAGGAGAAGAATTGACGACTACGCTTTGATTATTTTCCGTCAAACAGGCGTAATGCAAATTCTTTCTCGATTTCATTGGATATTAAGTCTGCAACAGCTCTTGCTTTGTCAAAGTCTTCGTTTTTTATATGAATTTTTATAATGGATCTAAGGATTACTGGTTCATAATGGGGGCCAGCGAGTTTTGCAATGGCAATAGCCTGTTCGAAATCCCCCTCTGTGATATAGGCTCTTGCGATTGTAGAAAAGGCTCTTTCTTTCTCATCTGCAATCCAGTGCATGTTTGCAACAGTTAATGCCTTGGCCATGTCCTTGTTTTCACAATGCATCTTAATAATGGTATTAAGTGTTTGTTCGGACTGAGAGTCTCTTGCCATCGTAGCGTAAGTAGCAGCCTCTTCCAAATTTCCTTTTGCTAAGAACGCCTTAGCGTTTTTACTAAATGCAAAACTTCTGTCGATCTTATCAGACATCAAATGGGCCACTGTTGCAGCGTCAGGGATCCTATCCTTTTTACAATACTCCTCTACAATAGATCCATATAGCTTGGATTGAGCGGGGTTTTTTGTCATTTTGGCGCATGAAGTAGCTTCTTCTAAATTTCCCTCTGCAATATGGTGGTTAGCAAGTTTTACAAATACGTTAGCTTTTTCAGTTGCATTAGGGATCATGTGGGCGACAGTTGTTGCATCTGACATATTCTTGTTTTTGAAATGCAACTCTGCAACACGGACAAATATAGTTGATGCATCTCTGCCTGCCATTTTGGCGTATTTAACGGCCTCAATCAGATTCCCTTGTGCTAGAAAGCCCTCGGCAATCGCGCTAAATGCACTATCTTTGTAGCCGGCGATCGTTATCAGATCGGTGACAGCTATTGCGTCTAACATATTCTTATTTCGGCAAAGGGATGAGACGATGCAGCGAAGTGTATCTTGACCTTGATCTCCGGCCAATTTAGCATT
>CAZOAX010000106.1:0-7056 GCA_964577735.1 uncultured bacterium | reverse complement strand
ATATTTCGAGCCAATTTTCTATTTCCTAAGGTTTTTGTTCAGTTGTTTGCTCCTAGGAATCATCCTGTACTACCTTTTCCGTCCCTTGAAAAGGAGATTGATCAAGATGGGGGTTCCTTTTCCTGTGATCATTATCGGGATTTTCCTCTTCCTTTTCTTGATTATCCTAAGTTTTGTGCTGTTTATCGCGCCTAAAGTAATCGCCCCGCTTGCAGAAGTGGCAACGGATCCCCGCGAAAAAGCAGAAGAGGTGCGGGCTGCAACTATCGGATTCTTAAATACTTACAATCTATATTCTTATGAAGAGCTGCGTAAGTTGATCACTTCATATTTTACACAGATCCAATCCTATATCTTTCAGAATGCCTACGGGATCTTTTCCACCATCACTCACATCGCGACGATTCTTGTTTTGACCCCCTTTACATTGTTTTATTTTTTGAAAGACGATACGGATTTACATCGTTGGTTTATAAGCTGCATTCCCAATAACTACAGGTCCCGAGTGGAAATGGCTTTGGAGCATTTTGATGAGATCTTGCTTTCATTTTTTCATGGACAGATCACAATTGCTGCAATCGTGACGGTAATGGCGCTTATAGGGTTATCTCTGATCGGGCTTAATAACGTGGTTTTTATTACTTTTATTACATTTTTTTTGAGTTTGATTCCATTTTTAGGGACCTTGCTTGCGATCATTCCTGCCGTGCTTCAAGGGTTGGTGTCCGGGTATTCGATGGCCATTCTAGCAGGGGTAGTGATGACATGCATTCATTTGATCGAGGCTAACATCATTACACCTCAAGTGATGAGGCGCCGGATGGATATCCATCCATTAATGATCATTCTATTGATTATTACGAGCTTTACCTTTTTTGGGATTACAGGGCCTTTATGGATCACGCCTTTTTATGTTTTGATCCGCGAGCTTCTGATGGACCTTTATGAATTCTTCGGATGGGAAGAGGATTTAGAAAAATAAATTGACAACAACTTTGATGTTCAGTATTTAGAGTATATCATTAAATCGGGCAAGTATTTTGGCTTGTTCTTTTAACAATTAAGGATTCGTAAATGAATATTCTTCACATCATTGCTTGGGTGCTTCTAATTGTTGGCGGATTAAACTGGGGCCTCATTGGTGCATTCGACTTTAATCTTGTTGATACAATATTTGGCTTTGGATCTGTTTTAAGCCGTATCATTTATATCTTAGTGGGCTTAGCAGCAATCGTTGGTATCTGGCATTGCACAGCTTGCAAAGATAAAAACAGCTGCTGCAAATAGTTAAGGGGTTTCCCCTTGATTTAATACAGAAGATCAAGACAAACTGGTTCCTTAAAATCTTAAGGAACCAGTTCAATTTGTAAGGAAGATTATGAGTAAGCCAATCAAGACAAAATTATGCTGGAATTGCGAAGGAAGTGTATCTCGTAGTGCAGAAAATTGTCCTTATTGTGCTGTTTACTTAAGTCCGGATGGGGATGATCTCAATGAAGAGATCAAAGCACCTTACAATGTCGAAAAAACGCAATCAGGAACCATTCCAAAAGCTCCTTACAATCCCACAAGCGATTCAGAGGGTGCAGAGGTCGATGTGCAGGAAGTAGCTCAAAGCCAGCCCCTGACCGGCTTTCAGGCGACTTTCTTACCTTTGATTTTTCTGACAACAGGTCTTATTTCTCTTTTCTTTTCCCTGATGCTGTTCCTCTTCTCTGAAAATGGAAAGCTGACCCTTCAATGGGATGGTGAATTCTGGTATGCCTACGCCTTGTTTGCCTTGCCACTCCTCTTTATCGGCTGGCGCTATCTCGAACAGGCCACCGACTCCAACTAATTCACCTATGCCCTAAAAAAAACTAATTTAAGATATAGCGTGTAAGTAATATTAACGCAGAGACGCAGAGACGCAGAGACGCAGAGACGCAGAGACGCAGAGACGCAGAGGAAGTTGTTGACTGTCAAAAGCTTAGATCTACCAGAAGAAAGTTCCTTTCTTCTGGTCAGAAGTTTTTATTTCTAAAAAGAGGCCTTAAGGTCTCTTTTTAGAAATAAAAGGCTCTCTCTCTGCGTCTCCCCGTCTCTGCGCCTCTGCGTTAATTTCTCATCTGATGTTATAACGAAAATGCAAGTAAGGAAGCGTGCCCGTTCCGATTGGTTTAATCGGGAACGGGGATGGTTTGAAGCAGGCTAACTTAGTTCCTCGGCGGGGATGCCGCAGCACTTTTTGAACTTCTTGCCGCTACCACAGGAGCAGTCATCATTTCGGCCCGTTTTGGGGTTGGAGATGAAGGGTGTGGGCTTTTCTTCCTGAGGCTGTTCCTGTTGAACAGGATCAGGTTGAGCTTCCAGTTCTTCCACAAGCGAGCGGTTCCTTTCCATGTGCATTTGGCTTAAGATGCGCTGGATTTCTTGCGGATCAGGTAGAGTCAATTGGAACTTGAAGAGGCTCTTGGCGATGTCTTCCCGGATGGTTTCTCCAAAGCGGTCAAATAGACCAAAGGCCTCGTGCTTGAATTCTGTGAGAGGGTCGCGATTGCCGACGGCTCTTAGATTTACATCGACGCGGAGGTGGTCCATTGCAAGCAGGTGCTCTTGCCAGAAGTGATCGAGCTTGCGGATCATCAGGTGTCGTAATGCTTCCCATGTTGGGTGTGCAGGCAATCTAAAGCCTGATTGCATCAGAGGGATCACCTTGGCATCTTCTTTTGCCATATTTTCTGTGAAGGTCTGGACAAGTTTGTCAGAGGCCATTTTAGCGATCTCATCGACTTCCAAAAGGTCCTGATCAAAGTAATCTTCAGGGAATGAGACAGGGAAATTAAGCATGAGCCATTCCCTATATCCACGTGGATCCCATCCATCTTCTGAGGCACGGTTCGGGAAGTAGACTTCAGCGCCTTTTCCGGCAACTCTTTCCAGGATCTCAATAGCAATTGGAGTTGGATCTTCTATGTGAAGAAGGTCATTGCGGAATGCATAGATCTCTTGACGTTGTTTGTTCATTACGTCATCGTACTCAAGCGTATGCTTGCGGATGGTGTAATTGCGCTGTTCGATCCGTTTTTGCGCAGTCTCAATTGATTTGTTTAGCATGGAAGCTGAGATCGGCTCGCCTTCTGGTGGTCGGAATCTTTGGATGACGGCGGTCAAACGAGGCGAAGCAAACAATCGGAGAAGTGAGTCTTCAAAAGACACGTAGAACTGTGAAGTTCCAGGATCCCCCTGACGACCACAACGACCTCTCAGCTGTCTATCGATACGGCGGGATTGATGGCGTGTCGTGCCTAGAACATGAAGGCCACCAAGTTCAGCTACACCGGGAGCAAGTTTAATATCCGTTCCTCGCCCTGCCATGTTGGTAGAGATCGTAATGCTTCCTTTATGGCCGGCGTTGGCAACAATTTCAGCCTCTTTCTCATTCTGCTTAGCGTTTAGGACAGTATGTTCCAGATGATTTTGCTTCAAGATGCGCGAAAGCTTTTCAGATACTTCGACTGATTCAGTTCCTAGCAATACTGGACGTCCTTTTTCATGGACTTCCCGAATGGCTTTGACGATAGCGTTGTATTTTTCCCGCTCAGACATATAGATCTCATCATTGGCATCTTGTCTTTTGCAAGGAAGATGAGAAGGGATCTCAAGAACATCAAGTTTGTAGATCTGTTTAAGCTCATTGGCTTCTGTGCTTGCAGTCCCGGTCATGCCGGCAAGCTTTTTATACATCCTAAAGTAGTTCTGGAGGGTAATAGTTGCATAGGTCTGTGTTTCTTTTTGAATGGAAACACCCTCTTTTGCTTCGATCGCCTGGTGAAGACCGTCAGAAAAACGGCGTCCTGGCTGCGCTCTTCCGGTGTTTTCATCAATGATAACGATCTTGCCTTCCTGAATGATGTAATCGACATCTCTTTCCATTAAAAGATGAGCTCTTAACAATTGACGTAGGTTGTGAGCGCGTTCTTTTCTCAAAGTGTCTTCTTGCTGGATTGCAAGGCGTTTTTCAATTTTTTGTTCTTCTGTAAGATCGTAGTCTTGATCGATCTCTAAGAACTCGTGGCTGATGTCCAGCATAAGGAAGTCGTTTTCATGATCAAGTCCATCCTGCATGCAGTTAGCCCATGCCTGGATGCCCTTATCTGTCAGTTCAAACTCATTGCCTTTCTCATCGATAAGCATATATAGCTCTGCAAGGGCTTCAGTTTTTTCGTCCTTGTTCTGATCTCCATAGTAATAGAGGTCCCACTTGTCGATGCCTGCTCGGATATCCGGATCTTCTTTCAGTTTTTTTAAGATCTTGTTGTGTGGCGTGCCTTTATTGACGAGCCATAGCTTGCGAAGGGCTTCCTGATATTGCTGCTCTTCAGCTTTTGTGCGTGTTTCTTTGCTTGAGTCGATGATTTTTTTGGCATCGGAAGCAAGTTTGTTACAGAATTCTCTTTGCAGCTTGACAAGCTCGCTTGAACCGCCTTTCAGCTCATCATACATTTGACGGCTATCTGGCACCGGGCCTGAAATGATAAGAGGGGTTCTAGCTTCGTCAATTAAAATCGAGTCCGCTTCATCGATGATGGCAAAGTGATAACCACGTTGAACTTGTTCTTCTTTGGAAGAGGCCATGGAGTTATCGCGGAGATAATCAAATCCGAATTCAGATGCAGTTCCATAAACAACATCAGCTTGGTAGATCTCTTTTCTTTGATGTGGAGGAACTTCGTTGATCAGAACACCGGTGGTAAGACCTAGCCATCTCAATACAGATCCTACCCATTCACAGTCCCGTTTACATAAGTAATCATTGACGGTCACTAGGTGGGCTGGTCCATCGAGCGCATTCAGATAAAGTGCAAGTACAGCAGTCAGTGTTTTTCCTTCCCCGGTCTGCATTTCTGCAATCGCGCCGTTATGCATGGCGATGGCACCAACAATTTGGACGTCATAGGGGATCATGTCCCACTTTTGATCGTAGCCGGAGACGTGCATCTCAAGTCCGCAAAGGCGGCGGCATACGTTTTTTACAACACCGTAAGCTTCAGGCAGTAGATCATCAAGCGATTCGCCTTTAGCCAAGCGTTCTCTAAATTCTACGGTCTTATGACGAAGTTGATCGTCAGATAGGGAAGTAAACTTGGTATCCCATTCGTTAACGCGTTTAACAGTTTTAAAATATCGTTGAACAGTGCGGGATTGAGCTGTTCCAAAGAGTTTTTTGAGTAATCCAAACATAAGCTTCCCCATCAGTTAGTAAGATAGATAATCGATTATCTAGACTTTCCCTATTTTTCGAAAGAAGATTTATGCTATGCTATTAGCATGAAATACTTCAAAATTATTTTTTTGATTGTGCTCCTGGCAATTGGATATTACTTTAAAGGCTCATCGCCTGTTACGGAAAAGAATATTTTCCATTCATGGGCGTTCGTCGATTATTTTAATGCACAAGGATATCCGGCCTTAAGTGATCCAATGGTCGTCAACCAGACATTTATTGAAAAGATGCGCCGGGATTTAGATCCAGCTGCCATCAACAAGATGTTTACTGGCGCAGATCTGACAAAAGCCTACGAGCAATTTCTATTTGAACAGGTTCCTCCGTATAAAGAGGGCGATTATTTCCTGTATTTGAAAAATAGTCTGAAAGCTTTGAAACATTTCAAAAAGGCTAAAACGACGCTTTCAGATGATGCCTATTCTGAAGGGAATCTTCCGTTCCTTCAGTTCACTTTGCCAAATAAAACAAAGGTGATTCGGATGGGGCTTCCCATGATCGAGCGGCCTTATTTGCAAAATTTAATCATACCCCCCTCTTTAAATCCTGAATTCATTGCTTTTGTTCAGCAACAAAACCGCCATCTTTATGTGAATTTGATGAAGCGGGAGGGTCTTGAGGGGCCAAGTTCATGGGCCATTGAATCCCTTGAAAAGACAGAACCTTCTTTTGCTGCTGTCACTTTGGATAAAAATTCAGACTTCTATTGGCAGGATGGGGATTATCCTTCTGAGATTCAATCGTTTAAGTTTTTGTTTTATCAACAGATGCTCGATCCAAAGGGCGCATTTTATTGGTCAGCTCATTTAAATGCCTGGGATAGCCAATTGAAATCTATTTTAGAAAATGTTCATCAAAAATACTTTAATCAAAAATTTGAATTAACTAAGCAGGAGCGTCAGGATTTTATAGAGCTCACCTATCTTGAGATATTGGATCGAGTAGTAACTCTTCTGCAGCCGGACTCTATGAACATCACATGTAAACACGCGATCGATCGGGGACCTTCTCTTGCTGTGTTATGGCAGTTCAAGCTCGGGGCTGCCAGTGAAAATGAAGCAGCCGCTCTTTTGCTGGCACCACCTTTATTGATGCATAATCGAACAGGTCATGAATCTAGATTGGATCGCTTTACTTCTGCAGCAAGTTTCTTCTATCCGAAAAAAGAATGAGTAGATAAGATTAAATTAAAATCTATTACTTCTATTTTAGGAGAATTTTATGATCAAGCAGATACTTGCATTTAGTATGGTTCTATCAACTTTCTCAAGCATTTCTTTAAGCGCTCGTATTTATGATTCACCTTCAACAGTATATCAAGAAGAGGATTACGAGAATCAATTAAATGCTGCAATTGCAAAAGCCGAACAAGATGTAAAAGAAACCCAGTATAATGCAACAAGACGCGATATGGCCCCTACTTGGAATAGTAAATTGGAATATCAAAATGCGATTGTGCAGTTAGAGGTTAAAAAGACTCTTGTTAATAATTTTAAAAAGACAGAGTCCTTAAACAGTCCGGTTGTGCGCGCCAAGCTTCTTCAAGTTTTAAATAAACCGATGATCACAACAGCTGATCTTGCCGATTTGCAAAGTGTTGTACTTGAAGAGAAAAGCAAGATGAGAGCGGCGGGTGATCAAACAATCCAGCCAATTGATCAGCCAAGCATTCAGCCTGTTCCATCCAACTCCTTCGAATCAACACAGCCCCCCCTCCACCAACCGCCTCCCCCGATAAGTTTCGCATTTATTCAACACAGAGACACAGAGGCGCAGAGACACAGAGAGAG
>CAZOAX010000105.1:0-7066 GCA_964577735.1 uncultured bacterium | reverse complement strand
CTGAGGTGTTGGCAAGACCTCCAAGCGAAGTTGTCATGACGATGGCATTGCTTCCGGATGAATAAGGGATCGTATGAGATCCTCCCGAAATGCCATCTGCACCTGTTGCCCCGGTACCCCCTGTGACTCCAGTAGTTCCTGTCGCTCCAGTGGCACCTGTTGCTCCAGTCGGCCCCGTAGCACCAGTAGGACCCGTGGCGCCTGTCGCCCCACCGGATCCTCCTGAATCATTGCTAGAGGAAAATCCGGTACGGTCTGGTACAGGATTAGGAAATGCACTCATTTGATTTTCAAGCCCGGCACTTAGCAAGACCAAAGAAAATATCATTCTTTTCATCGGATTTTCCTTTAAGTATCTTAAAGAGCAACTTCAACTGAGAAGATACCGCCTGTAAAGGACATATCGCCTCTAAATACACTAAAGTGATTCTGGTTAAAGTACTCATGGTGCTCAAATCCAAGCTTCATGTTCAACTCAGCACATTCAAAGAAACCAGTCTTCCAGAAAAGACCTACAGCAAGATCAGCTGTCGGGTCAAATGAATAAATGTGTCTGGTGTTGGCTGTATAGATAAGTGTATTAGTCGAAAGACCAAGAATCGTTGCATCATCCATGTTCACGCGAATTCTCCCATAAAGTAAGCTCGCTGCTGCAGATCCGTATATTCCGACGCCACACCCAATATTGTAATCACCATAGAGTCCAAGAACAGGTCCGATCCCTCTATAATCCTGTCTATGATTGAAGTCACGGATCTCACCGGTCACAGGTACGCCATCGATCGTCCACTGTGTCGTGATCAAACCTTTCACTCCATCCTGAATGCGTGTACCACGAACGCCAAGGAAAGGCTTCACGCTATAATCTTCAGTTGCATAATCATATCCAAGCACAAGATCGATCTGATCAAGCTTAACATTAAACTTACCGGCGCTTGTAATATCTCCATTTTCAAAACTACTTCTGCTTCCATTACCTTTGAAATGGGTATACTCTGCAGCAAGACCAAAGTGATTGCTCATCTCATAACCAGCTGCAACACGATAGCCCCAATCCCAATCATATGAAGGATCGATATCAAACTCATCTGAAACAAAAACTTGAGCGTCGCCAACGGTTGTTTGTGCAATCGAACCCGTTCCAAATCCAAGTTCAATACCTGTTAGATAAGGTCTCCAATATAGAGCATCTCCGCGAATAAAAAATTTTCCTTCGCCTTGATCGCAACAAAACTGTTGATCAAAGCAGCAGTCATTTGCAAAAGCGGCGCTTGATACAAGCGTCATCAAACCAAACAATATTCTGTTCATATCAAATTCTCCTATGTTTATATACACTCTTATCGCAAGGAGAAATAATTTCAAGTTTTAATTTGCATTGGACTAAAAACTTGGATGGGCGAGCCTTCAGCAAGAAAACAAGAATCAGGTGTCTTTTTCAAAAATGTTTCAAACGGAGTCCCGTACAGATTTTTTACATCCACATCCACCTGATAGCGATCAGCATTCCAAACGCGCCACTTCGGATGCTCCACTTGATAGGACGTCGCTCCATTCAAATGAGCGGTATAGCCCCAATAATGTTCCGTAATAAATTCCACATCAGAACCCGTTTCTATGACTAAAGGCTCATTTGAGCATATCACACCGATCTTCTGCCATCTCCCATTGAACTTCCACTCGTACTCCACCTCTATCTGAGAGTCCTCTTTCACAATTTTATGACGCATTGGTAAAGCAACATAATTCTCATTATAAAGGCGCCTTGCGATGTAGGCGATGCCCCACCTCGGAACAATCTCCTTTATAAAACAAACCCCTCGCTCTTCCCCTCTTTTGACATAAAACCGCAAGTTGACCTCTTCAAAATTTCGATGGAACGGAACTGAGATCCCCCTGACACGTGTATTTTGAAACATAAAGCCAACAAGGCTGACATAAGCCCGCCCCTTCCAAAGATCAAGCTCAGTCCCAGTTGGTATATAAGGAGTTAAAACAGCAGGATCCACTTCATAATTGATCATGATCAAGTGGCGCCATTCAGCAGAAAGAAATTCACGTATTTGCATCTATATACCAAATAATTTAAAAACATTTTTAAAAAAAAGGAGTGTATATGGAGATTGCTTTTACCCTGCTTGCAAATTCAAATCAATATACCCTCGAAAAAAAAGTCTATAAATTCCTTTCCACCTTATCCTCATTGGATATCATCTCCAACCTATGTAAAGAGAGCAACCTTGTCTCAGGATTAAAAAACAAACGTATCCAATTTAAATCCGAATTCGAAATCAGCAAGTACAAAAACGTCGTTTACCCAAAACTTGGCATCTCATTTTATTCCAGCTCAAAGGACATCTCAAAAAAAGAATCCACCGCTCTTTATTACGCTGAAATTTTGAAGAAATATAAACCTGACAATTCCGGCAATGTGCATGAATTCTTTAATTACATTGAACTTGTTTCACTCATAAATAAAGTATTTACAGAGCACATAAAAGGCCGAGGCAAAATCTTTTTCACTGGAGTTGAGGTTTCAATCGAAGATAAAATATTCTATGCAAAAGTACAGCAAGGTAAAATTCATATCATTCCAGATATGGCAAAACAAATTGGCAGCGGATCTATAGGAATTGTATGTCGTGTTCATGAAATTGCAACAAACCAATCTCTTGCTTTCAAAATTCCTAAATCAATCCACCCTGGCCACACCATGGCCATTCAATTGGAAATCGCAAACTTAAAAAATATTCATAAAGATCTTAACAACCCCAAACAATTCGAAGGGATCCAGGATCCCATTATTGCCGACTTTGAACTGCCGGAAAATAAAATTATCGGCTATTTAGGACCACTGTATGAAATGGACTTATTCGATTGGATTCAAGACACCTCTATCACTACAGCTGAAAGGATCATTTGTTGTAAATCTTTGATGAGGATCTACATGGATCTAATTCATTTGGATTTTTGGCACGGCGATTTTAAGACTGAGAATATTATGCTAAAAAACAATCAGCCTATTCTAATTGATTGGGCCGGTACCCTCAAATACACAGATGCAGCTAAAGATTATACTAAACCTTCTTTCTATACGCCGGGCTGTTTGAATCCAGTCGACTTTACTAAATTATTGGCGATGATAAATAAGAAAGATCCTTACCTTAAAAATGAATACATCAAAGTAGCAAAAAGACTTGAGCTATTTGCTGTTGGAGTCACGTTGTATGAAATCTTAACAACCAAAAACCCTTTCGTTAGAGAAATACACTATCCCGAATGGGAATTTGCAATACCCGATGTTTTCGGCGGAATAAGAATAGATCCTTTGCTTAGAAAAAACTGTAGCGATGATATCGTTCATATTATGAAAAAAATGCTCGCTTATGAACCAGAAAACCGCTTCACGATTGAAGAAACATGGATTGCCTGGCAAAACATCGATGAGAACACAGGCAAGTTTCGCTCAAAAAATTATAAACTTTCTTAAGGAATACATATGGAGCTCACTTTTGCACCGCTTGCAAATGCAAATCAACACATCCATGAAAAGAAAATCTATAAATTTATTTCTACATTATCTTCTTTAGATATCATCTCACGCCTATGTAAAGAGAATAACCTAATCACCGGACTCAAAAACAAACGTATCCAATTTAAATCCGAATTCGAAATCAACAAGTACAAAAACGTCGTTTATCCAAAACTGGGTATCACCACTTTTACAAGCTTAAATGACATTTCAAAAAAAGAATCCACAGCTCTCTATTACGCTGAAATTTTGAAGAAATATAAGCCTGACAATTCCGGTTATGTGCATGAATTTTTTAACTACTTCGAGCTCGTTTCCGTCATAAACATAGTATTTGCAGAGCATGTAAAGGGCCAAAACAAAATCTTTTTCACTGGGATTGCCGTTTCAATCGAAAATAAAATATTTTATGCAAAAGTACAGCAAGGTAAAATTCATATCATTCCAGATATGGTAAACCCCATTGGAAGTGGATCTATAGGAATTGTATGTCGTGTTCATGAAATTGCAACAAATCAATCTCTTGCTTTCAAAATTGCTAGCTCAACCCGCCGTAACCACACGCTTTCCATTCAATTGGAAATCGCAAACTTAAAAAATATTCATAAGAATCTAAGTAACCGCATCAAACAATTTGAAGGAATCCAGGATCCTGTTATCGCTGATTTTGAATTGCCTGAAAACAAAATCATAGGCTTCTTAGGAACACTATATGAAATAAAACTTGTCGACTGGATCAATGACCCCACCGTCACCCCAACACAAAGGATCTCTTGCTGCAAAATTTTCATAAAAACCTATATGGCTTTAATCCATTTGGACCTTTGGCACGGGGATATCAAGACTGAGAATATCATGCTAAAAAACAATCGGCCCATTCTAATTGATTGGGCAGGCCTTCTCAAATATGCCGATGCAGCTCAAGATTATACCAGGCCAGGTTTCTACACGCGGCAATATTTGAGTCCAAGCGATTTTACTAAATTAATAGCGATGCAAAGCAAGAAAGACGCTCTTCTTAAAACAGAATATATCCTAACAGCAAAAAGACTCGAGCTATTTGCGATTGGGGTCGTGCTGTATGAAATTTTAACAACTAAATATCCTTTTGTTCAGGAAGAACACTATCCCGAGTTGAAATTTACAATGCCACTTACAAGAAAGGGCATACAAATAAAACCCTTACATGAAAAAAAATATAGCAATGACATCATTCATATTCTGAAAAAAATGCTCGCCCATGATCCTGAAAACCGTTTCACACCAGAAGAAACTTGGACCGCATGGGAAAACATCGATGAGACAAAAGGCAAGTTTCGTTCAAAGAAATACCAACTCATATAAACGCATAACCGTTAATTATTTACGCCCTCTTTTGATTAAATATATCTAAACTGATATTTAAAAATATTAATCAAACCTTAACAAATGGAGGGCCCCATGAGCGTATCTTTTGGCAAGTTTAATCCTACCCCGTTAATGGCTAAAAACACGGAAGAACCGCACGTTCATCATCATGGATGTAAGTGTCAGTATGTCCCTCCCTATATATCAAAAAAAATCCTGGATGCATCAGTTGAACAACGTCAAGAGCATCATGAATTTCTAGCCGAGCAATTTAGAAACCGTCATGCCTTCCGCGCTTATCGTAATCAACTACACGCCAAACCCGAACGTCACAAAAAAGAACAAGTATCCGATGCCGAACAAAGAGCCCAAAAATTGATCACCATTTACGACGTCAAAAAAAAGGAACGCTTATCAGGAAAACTCGTTCCACTTAATTCTAGTGACCCTGTTGCCATCCGTGCACGTCAAGGTCTTGTCGGTACTTATATGTACTATCATGATATCCATAAACGTGACTCCCTCGACGGACACGGCATGCCATTTAGCGGATACATTCATTACGGCATAAATTATGACAACGCCTATTGGGACGGCGATGGCCATATGGTTTTTGGTGGTGGCGACGGAAGCGTCTTTGATGATTTCACCAAAGACCTTGATGTGATCGGCCATGAATTGACCCATGCCGTCACCCAATACACTGCAAACCTGGAATACAGCCACCAATCCGGTGCATTAAATGAAAGTATGTCAGACGTCTTTGGGATCTTATTTAAACAAAGAATGAAAAACCAAAACGTTTTTCAATCCAACTGGCTCATTGGAGAAGATGTGGTCATGGGACCTGACGCCCTCCGCTCTATGAAACCCGGCAAAGCCTACAGCAACCACCCAGTGCTCGGCGACGATCCACAGCCGGAATCCATGGACCAATACGTTCCAATGTCTATCGATGATGATGAAGGTGGTGTACATTTTTATTCCAAAATTCCAAACCTTGCTTTCCACAGCGTCAGCATGGCGCTCGGCGGGTACGCTTGGGAAAAAGCTGGACAAATCTGGTACCACACACTAACACATTACTTAAAACCCACTTCAGACTTTACTGACTTTGCCAATGCGACCATTCAATCCTCTAGAAAACTTTACAAAGACGATCCAAACGTCGAAAAAGCAGTCATCACTGCATGGCGTGAAGTTAAAGTCTTGAAATAAACCTCACATCTCCCGCATGCTAATCCTTTTAGCATGCGGAGTTTTTATGACTATTATTATTCGATTGAATGAAGGCATCAAAGATGCCATGAGAAACCAGGACACACTAAGGCTCAGCACCTTAAGAATGCTGAAGTCCAAAATCCTAGCCGCCGATGCACGTGGCACACTCCCCGACGCCGATGTCACTAAGCTCATTAAAACCTATCTTGGCAACGTACAGGAAGAGCTCGAGCAAGCAAACGCCATCAATCGCATTGAAAGCGCTGAAAAGCTAAAACAAGAAGTCGCGATCATCTTAGAGTTCCTACCAAAAGCACTCTCCCCTGATGAAACCAAACAAATCGTTGAACAAGCGATCAAAGAATCTGGCGCCACATCCAAACGCGATCTCGGAGCTGTCATGAAAGCCATCCGCGCCATCAATGCAGATGTCGATGGAAAAATGGCTAAGGATATAGCTGATCAATTATTGGCATAAGCGCAATCCAAAGAACACGCGTACTCAGTAAAATGATCAACGTTCCAGTGAGAAGTAGCAATACCTTCACTGGAATATGCCTACATAGGAATGCACCAAACGGGGCAGCGATTGCCCCACCAAGCGCTAGTGCTGCAATGATCTGCCAACCTACAATTACCTCGCTGAAGAAAAACGCCAGTGAAGCTGTCACCGCTACAAAAAACTCGACCGCATTGACACTCCCGATTGTCATCCGGGGATTTTGCCCCTTGGCAAGTAAAGTCGACGTCACAATAGGCCCCCAGCCACCTCCCCCCACCGCATCCATAAAACCACCCCCAAGCCCTAAGGTAATTAAATGGTGTCCCATATCTTTTGGAGGAAATACAACAAAAGCCTTTATCAAGACCGTCACACCCATGATCAAAAGATAAACCCCGACAATCGGCTTGATAATTTGATTATCCACATTTGTCAAAACCAAGACCCCAAGAATAGAACCTATA
>CAZOAX010000104.1:0-7068 GCA_964577735.1 uncultured bacterium | reverse complement strand
CGAAGCTCGAACGAGCGTTTAAATAATTCATAGACCGTTCACAACACGAATAACTCCATTTCTAACATGTGCCTCACCAAAATTTATAAAAAGCCCTAGCTTTACCCCCGTTAATCTCAAATATGTAAGCACTTGACTTTGAAAAATTGGATGATTTTTTTCTACTGACTTAACTTCAATAATAACTTTGTTGTTCACCAACATATCTACAAACAAAGGATCTTTAATTTTCACTCCTTTGTAACTTACAGGTATAGCTATCTGTCTCTGAACCTGTAAACCCTGTAACACAAGTTCGTGGCATAAGGCTGCTTCATATATACTCTCAAGCAATCCAGGTCCGCCTAATGTTCGATGTACCTCAATAGCTGCGCTTACAATAATTTTCGATAGTTCATTTTCCATTCTTAGCCCTGAATTTAAAATTTAATTTACTTTTGCGATGAGGCGCATGGGGGATTCGGTGCCGCCTTTAATTTTGAGGGGAAGGGCAAAGAGCGTACTTCCCACCGGAGGCAGCGTCCCAGCGTTTGCCACATTTTCAATGATGATTTTTCCTGCACCCAGGAGAATTTTATGAACGGGGAAATCGCTGTCACGCCCATCAGGAGAGAGTGTATCCACTCCAAGACCGACTATTCCTCTTGCTAAAAGGAGCTCTGCTGTCTCTTTAGAAACGACAGGAAAGTCATGTTCATATTTTTTGCGATCGTTCCAATAGCGGTCCCAACCTGTCCTTATAATGACAAAACATCCTTTCGGTATTTTTCCATAAGCTTTTTCAAAACTTTCAATGTCCTGATCGACCACAATGCAAGGCGCAATCAATTCTTCCAATCCAATCTCATCGATTGTTTTGCCTTCAAGATGAGCGGGTGCATCCATGTGTGTGCCTACACCAGCCTCCATTTCAATCGCATGAATGTGAAATCCCTCATCTGAAAGAAGTGGATACTTAAAGCCGCAATTGCCATCCCACGAGGGAATACTCTCGTCAAGCTTATGGGTGAGGTCGATATATGTTTCCTTGGGCAGATTAACCCATCGCCAAAGCAATGCCGAGCAGTTTTCTTGTTTCAATTCATTAACAGCGATCCAGTAATGTTCAAAATCAGATGTTTGGGGAAGTGCATAGACTCCATAGACGCGATAGATCATGCCGATTTGAAAGAAAGAGTCTGATACATGTGACAGATTCGCCTCAAAGCGGGATGCCATAAACCCCATGGCCACTTCTTCAGCAAACTCTCGTTGTAGAGCACCTTCTGGCGTTTCGCCAAACTCAACGCCGCCGCCGGGAAAATCATATTTCTCTTTAAACGGCCCTCCCTTTTGCTTGATGAGAAGGATTTTTCCTCCGTCCAAGGCAACTCCATAGGCGCCTATTCTTGTGACTTGCTCCATTTCCACTCTTTGATCTCTGGTAGATCATCTCCATATTGCTTGATGTAGTTTTTATGCTCCTCAAGCTTTTGCTCAATCATTTGCTTCATTTCTGGTAGCTTAGGATATGAAACACGCTCTAATACATCCAGAAATAAATGATAGCGATCAAGCTCATTCAAGACGACCATGTCAAATGGAGTGGTGGTAGTCCCTTCTTCTTTATATCCTTTCACATGAAAGTTATCATGGTTGCTTCGTTTGTAAACAAGCTTGTGAATAAGGGAAGGATATCCGTGAAAAGCAAAAATAATGGGTTTATCAGGTGTGAACAGCGTCTCAAAAGTCTCATCTGAAAGACCGTGGGGATGATTAGGCTGAAGGACCATGAGGTCTATCACATTGATAAATCGTATTTTCAATTCAGGCGTATATTTATGCAGCATATCGACCGCAGCCAAAGCCTCCATTGTCGGCACATCCCCGGCGCAAGCCATTACCACGTCTGGATTATCCTGACTTGCAAACTTCCAGATCCCAAGCCCTTTGTTGCAAAATTCAATCGCCTCATCCATCGTTAAATATTGGAGGGCCGGCTGTTTTCCAGCGACGATGACATTAACATAGTTCCGGCTTCTTAAGCAGTGATCCGCAACAGAAAGCAAGGTATTGGCATCCGGTGGCAAATAGACGCGCACAACTTCTGTCTTTTTATTGATGACGTGATCAATAAACCCAGGGTCCTGATGGGAAAATCCATTGTGGTCTTGACGCCAAACGTGCGAGGTCAATAAATAATTGAGCGATGCAATCGGTTTTCTCCAAGGAATTTGGCGCGTTGTTTTAAGCCACTTCGCGTGTTGATTAAACATCGAATCAATAATGTGGATAAATGCCTCATAACAAGAAAAGAGCCCGTGGCGACCTGTTAAAAGATACCCTTCCAGCCATCCTTCACATAGATGTTCGCTTAATACTTCCATAACCCGTCCGTCTGGAGACAAATGCTCGTCATCTTGCGGATAGATCTCTCCATCAAATGTACGGCCTGTCACCTCAAATACAGCGTCCAACCGATTGGAGGCTGTTTCATCAGGTCCCATCATGCGAAAATTATGCATATTGCGTTTCATCACATCGCGTAAAAACTTCCCTAAAATCCGTGTCGACTCTTCTTTTTGATTGCCGGGGATAATTCCATATTCTTTAAAATCAGGAAGATCAAGATCTTTTAAGAGCAAGCCTCCATTGGCATGCGAATTTGCGCCCATTCGTCTATTTCCTTTTGGGGCTAAAGACTGAAGCTCTGCCGTTAACTTCCCATTCTGATCAAATAATTCCTCCGGTTTGTAGCTTTTCATCCACTCTTCCAGCATTTGAAGATGCTCTTGATTCTTGAAATCTTCTAAAGGCACTTGATGGGAACGCCAGGATCCTTCAATTTGCTTTCCGTCCACAACTTTGGGACCAGTCCAACCTTTGGGGGTTTGCAGAATGATCATGGGCCATACAGGACGTTCGTTGCTCTTTTGAATATTCCTGATTTCTTGAATCACGATATCCAACGTCTCTGCCATTTTTTGATGCATGGTCATCGGATCATCGCCTGAAACAAAATACGGCTTGTAGCCATACCCCTTAAAAAGCGCTTCCAATTCACCTGGTTCGAGCCTTGCAAGAACAGTCGGATTGGCAATTTTATAACCGTTCAAATGCAAAATCGGCAAAACTGCGCCATCACGAGCTGGATTGAGAAATTTATTGGAATGCCAACTGGCCGCAAGTGGGCCAGTCTCCGCTTCTCCATCTCCGACAACACAGCAGGCAATCAAGTCAGGATTATCAAAAACTACTCCAAATGCATGCGTCAGCACATATCCAAGCTCTCCCCCTTCATGGATCGATCCGGGTGTTTCAGGAGCCACGTGGCTTGGGATGCCTCCCGGAAAAGAAAACTGTTTGAACAGTTTTTGCATCCCTTCTTTATCTTGTGTGATCTTGGGATAGTATTCTGTATACGTGCCCTCGAGATAAACATTCGCAACAACAGCCGGCCCGCCATGACCGGGACCTGCAAGGAAGATCATATCCAGATCATATTTTTTAATGATCCGGTTCATATGTGCATAGATAAAATTCAATCCAGGGGTAGTTCCCCAATGACCAAGGAGCCGTCTTTTGATATCATTCAATTCCAAAGGACGTTTTAAAAGGGGATTATCCAATAAATAAATCTGGCCGACAGAAAGATAATTGGCCGCTCGAAAATACGCATCCAGTGCTTCAAAGTTTTCCATATAATCTCATTATTTGATGGGCAATGCACCAATCTTCTTTAGACGGGACGACGAGGAAATTTTTAGAAACTGCCTCACGCACTGCTGCAGCATGCTCCCCAATGCCCCCTGTGAACACAAGGACATCATACCCATCTAAAACAGCTGCCATAGCCCCAATATTTTTCTTGAGCGAGTGAATATACATATCAAAGCTCAAACTAGCCCGTTTATCCCCTTTAGATCTTAAAGCTAAAATCTCTTTCATGTCATTTGTACGGCCGCTAATGCCAAGCAATCCTGATTTAGAGTTTAATGTATTATAGAGCTCTTCTTTTGATTCCTGAAGATATAAGAGAATGCCGGGATCAATCGAACCGGAACGACTCCCCATCATCAAGCCTTCAAGAGGAGTGAATCCCATCGTTGTATCGATAGAACGCCCCTTGTCAATCGCCGCTAGTGACGCTCCATTGCCTAAATGGCAACACACGATCTTTAGTGCATTATTGTTGAGCAATTTCGCACATCTGGCAGCGCAATACTCATAGCTGATCCCGTGAAACCCATACCGCTTAATCCCCAATTCCTTCCACTCATAGGGTCCTGGATAAGTGCTTGCCACTTCCGATAAAGTAGAATGAAACGCCGTATCAAATACAGCCACTTGAGGCACACCCAATGATTCCATCCTTTCAATTCCCTCAAGCCCCTTTTGATTATGTAGGGGTGCCAGAGGAAAATATTGCCGAATCACATCCTTTACATGCTCAGTTACTAATTCCGGTTCTTGAAAATGAGGCCCCCCATGGACAATCCGATGCCCCACCACATCAATCTCTTCAAGCGAGGCTGGGATCTTGTCTCCTTCCCAAATGGGCTCTTCCGGCACACCCAATTCCCCCGCTGTTTTCAAATCAAACAACGAGCACTTAAAGCTGCTAGATCCTGCATTCAATACGAGTATTTTCATAATTTCACGATAATGAATGCCCCCTTTGTTGTACCCAAAAAAATAAACCTATTCCTGTACACTTTAAACATTAGTTAAGAAGGAGGTCGGGACCGGGTACGCGTACGGGAATGGGAACGTTTTTGATTGGAAACGGGAAAGTGTGTTAAGCGGTGGACCAGTCGAAGGGGATCACTTCGGCAAGAGAAGCTGATTTGTGGCGGAGCATCATGAGGCGGTCAAAGCCGACAGCAACGCCACAGCAGGAAGGGAGGCCTTGTTCTAAGGCTTTGAGGAAGGATTCATCGATCGGGAGGGGAGCTTTTCCAAAGGAAATGCGTCCTTCGTTAGCTTCTTCAAGGCGCATTCTTTGTTCTTTTGCACAGGCAAGTTCATCATATCCGTTGCAAAGTTCAACCCCTTGATAATAGATCTCAAACCGGGAAGCTACAAGATCACCTTGAAGGGCCTTTGTTTTAGCAAGGGCCGCTTGTGAAGCTGGATAGTATTGCAGAACGGTAAGCTTGTCTTTCCCGAGTTGCGGCTCCACAAGAATACCTAAAAGCAGATTGAGGATGGAGTCTTTACCTTCAAGACCACTTGGTATATCCACTTCATGTTTAGCTAGTAACGCAAGTAACTCTTCTTCAGAGGCTGCGAAGGGATTGATGTTGAGGTACTTTTCAAAGATTTCCCGGTAGGAAAGACGCTCTTCTTGAAGGGGGCCTAAAAATAACCGGATGAAGTCAAGTGTATCTGTAATAAAAGAATCAAAATCAACTCCCAAACGGTACCATTCGGCCATCATGAATTCGGGATTGTGCTTTCTTCCAAATTCGCCATCACGGAATACGTGGGCAAGCTGATAACAGTCACCTATTCCGCGGACAAGGAGTCTTTTCATCCCATATTCAGGGGAAGAATGGAGATAACGGATTTCTTGATTGTTATATGTCGCTGGAATGAGATCAATGTGCACATCGACTGAAGCCATTTTGGTTAATAATGGGCAGTCGACTTCGATGATTTTTCTTTCTTTAAAAAAGTCGCGCGCGCGCGCGAGCATTTCGGCCCGGTCGCGCAGGATTTTAATTGGATTAAGCATTGCTACGGGAAACGTATTCACCGGTACGTGTATCGACTTTGATCACTTCGCCTTGCTCAATAAAAATAGGCACTTGAATTTTCGCACCGCTCTTCAATATCGCAGGTTTCATGACACGTCCTGATGCCGTATTGCCTCGGTCGCCTGGATTTGTTTCAGTGATCTCAAGCTCCATAAATGTAGGTGGCTCGATTGTGATCGGAACGCCTTTATAGAATACGACTTCATAAAGCAGGTCATCCATCAACCATTGAACTGTTTCGCCAATGCTCTCTAATGGAATGTTAATTTGCTCAAAAGAACTTTCATCCATGAAGATCACGCCGTCTTGCTCTTTATAAAGCATACGCATAGGAGTCTCTGAAACATCTGCCTGCTCCAGCTTTTCACCCGATTTGAATGTTTTTTCAACTACACGGCCCGATTTCAGACCCTTGACGCGTACGCGGTTGAAGGATCCGCCCTTTCCAGGTTTAACAAATTCATTGGAAATGACAGTGAAGGGCTGACCTTCAATCTCCACTTTCATTCCGCCTCTTAAATCACTTGTGCTGATCTGTGCCATAGCTATAAATCCTTGTAAAAGGAGCTATTGTAACAATTCTCGGCAACTTCGTCTATATCAAAGTTATTTCCAAAATTATCAAAAGTCACGTATAAAAGCCTCATGTGGCCAAAAAATTTTAAAGATTATCCGAATGACACCTCCCTGAAACACCAAAAAGTCGAGGCAGGGAAAGGAATCATTGGGTGTGAAATGCATGAACAAATGGGCTGGGGTATCGATCACCATGTGATGGCCAAGCCTAAAAAACCAAGTTTCATTCGTAGATTATTTTATAAAATCTTTGGAGCGCCCAAATGACCCACACATGGGAGCTATATCTTCGCTACAATCAGTGTCCAAAGTGCGGCCGCATTATCGAATGTAGAAAAGATGTTAAAGAGCAGAAATGCCCTTCCTGTAACCATCTCTTTACTGTAGAGAAGAAAAAGTCCACAAAACCTGAATTTGACTGGAGTTAAAATATGCATACTTACGAACCACATAGCGCAGAATGGGATCCCCGAGAAGAAAAAATCGCCCGGGACACCCTGGAAAGATATTCAGGGTCTAATATTGATGATTTTCAACCCTACCTTCTCCTCACCAACTTCCCAAAATACGTCCAATATTTTGCTGAAAAAAGAAACCTTCAGATCGTGGAAGGATCGATGTTCAAAGTCGCTCACTCCCCTGAAGAAAAGATCACTATTTTAGATTTTAAAATTGGTTCACCGGCAGCCGCTCTTGTCGTCGATCTTTGCGCCTTTTTACCGATTAAAGCCGCCCTGCTCCTTGGAATGTGCGG
>CAZOAX010000103.1:1747-7197 GCA_964577735.1 uncultured bacterium | reverse complement strand
GGAGGGTTACCAACCCACCTTCGGGCCTGTGCCGCATTTCTGCTGTGCCATAAAAGCCTCGGTGGTGGCCTTACGGCCACTCATGTTTTCAGGATATGAGCAGATTCTTGACTTCATTCATTTGGGATTCTTTCTCAGCTAGAAGGTCATTGAATACGACCATTTTAGATTCTTTACCGGTTTCGGAGTATTTGATGTTGTTGGCCATGCTTTGAGCTACTTTGGTAAATAGGGTGGCATTTTTCATTTGATCAGGAGTTCTATTTTCATTTAAGGTGATTCCCTTTGCTTCGGGGGTGACGATAATCGGATTTAGCACACGTAAGAAAAGTAAATTCACCCCAGCTGTTCCGCCAGCTCCTATTTCAGCACCGAATTTATTGTCTATGCTGGCTGCTGTATTTTTAATGATGTTTTTAAAAAGTTTCATTTCATTGGAGGTGCTGCTTAATAGAGATTGAGTCGTAGCTAAGTAGGCGTCCATAAACTGTATGGCTTCTGGAACTGCATTTTCATTAAGACCGGCCCCTTCATCGAGACTTTCTTTAGGAATACTACTTAATAGGGATTGTAAATCCAGAGAGCGATTAAATTCCTTACTGAGATGAACAAGGGCAAATTCCCCAAGCAGTTGGTTTCCTGTGGTGTTTTCTCTTAGAACGTTGCCAGCACCACTTATGTGTCCGTCTATTTCATGATCCAATGCCCCCATAATGACATGGGATAATTGATCTGCAGTCAGATTTTTTGAGATTGCTTTTAAAGGTTCAGGGTCAATTCTAGTGAAGGATTCCTTGATGGCTTTACCGGCTTCTTTTAGTTCTTGTGGGGTTGCTGCAGGTTCTGTTTTTTTAGCAAGATCCAGTATATTCTGGACCGGTTGAGGAAATGTAGGGGTATCCACAACCGTTTTACTAGTTGTTTTGTGGTTTTCTTTTAAGCGGTCTAATATTTTTGTAGCTTGTTCATGCAGCATTCTGCCGATTCCCAGGTTTTGAATGCGTGAGCTAATGTCATTTTTGCCTTCTGTCCAAGTGTCGCTAATGGCTTTACGCCCTTGTTGCATCAATGAACGGGTTTTTTCTTTAACAGGGGGAGACTGAGCTTCCATTTCTGCATTTTGTCGTTCGGATTTGAGGCTTTTAATCAGATTATTCAATTTGTTGGATACAAGCGCACCGGCTTGTGTCATTTCGCTATGGATCTTTGCTCCATAATCAGAGTTAATAGGTGGGATCATCACAGGCCTCCTTTCTGAGCAGATTGAATTTCTGACTCAAGCTTGCTTAAAAAATCACTCCATTCGCTCTCTTTGTTATCGCATTCGATCGCAAGTTTGTGGGCAGCTTCAGCTTCATTAATTTCTTTGCTTTCAAGGTAGCAATCTACAAGAAATGCCTTAGGACCTATAAGTTCTGGCGCAAGAGCCGCTGCTGCTGAATAGAATTTAATCGCAAGATCGTATTGTTCCAGTTTATCAGCCGCAATACCGGCTTTGTACCAGTAGCCCGCATTTTCAGGAACAAGCGTGGTCAATAATACAAAAATAGCCATGCTCTCTTTCAGCAGTCCTTGGCTAAAACTGTCTATTCCGATTTGGGCGATAGAGCTGAGTGTTTCGTCATGGATTTTTAGAATGTCCTGAAAATCGTTGGATTCATCAAGAACACCATTTTCGTGTTCACCTAAATGTGAAAGCGCTGCAATTAATGAAGTTTCGCCGGAGGTATTTAAGAATTCCAAGGCTAACTCTATATGCCTGGAAAGGTCAGTAAATTGGAGAGTTTCTTTTAATTTTGATTTTTTTGATTCAACAGTCTTGAAAGGCTCTAAATCAGGGTTCGTACTTTCCTTTTTTAGGCTTTCAGCAATGCAGAGGTCAATTTCCCGATTCCAGTTTTCTTCAAAGATCTTTAATTTCTCTAATAATTGAGACTTTTTCTTATTTAATAAATCGCTCTGCATCATCGCTTGTAAATATAGATCTACCATAGATCCTCACTGTTAAACGATATACTAATTATACTACATTGTTTAATTAATTGTTGTATTAATCTTGAGTGTGGCATGATTCACTTAAACGGATAAAGTGAGAGGAAACATGACAAAAAAACTCTATCGTTCGCGTAAAAATTACATGCTTGGGGGAGTTTGTGGCGGCCTTGGCGAATATTTTGACATTGACCCGACCATCATACGACTTGCCGTAGCCTTTACAGTCTTCCTTGGTGGCGGAATCCTCGTCTACCTCATCGCTTGGGCAATTATTCCGCTTGCTCCTGAGGGAGAGGCTTAGACGACAAGAAAAAAACCTGAAATATCATCATGCTTGCTGGCATCGTTATAATCATGCTTTTTGCACTTGTGGTCTTCTTTTACAACTGAGCTCTCTGGTTTTGAGGCTTGTAGCCCCTCACCGTCATTTTCGATAACGGCTTTTTTGAGTGCAGGCATTATTTGATTAAGTTGATGGCTATTGTTTACTACAATGTCCTGAATGATGGATCTAGGCAAAAATTCCGGTATGCCATCGCTCATCGAAAATAGGATCGTTCCTTTTTTTAGACCGGTAAGAACTGTCACTTTTGCTCCGTTAACATCTGTGTTTTCGCCATGCCACTCATATTTATTAGTAGAGGGGTCATAAGATCCCCAACAGCAATCTCCGTCTTGTGCAATAATGGCCTTTCTGGAGCCGTCGATCGCTGTAGGATCATTTTCGACTTTGATCATGACGTAGGCTGGTATAGTAGCTGTTCCACCGCTGGATAATAGTTTTAAATAGTCCTTAGCCGTATTCCCCTTGACTGGGTCATTCATTAAAGCGTTGATTTGTGAAGGGGTTTCAGCGTCTAATGCATGGAGAACCTCATTCATTAGTTCCCTGTCTAAATCATCATATTTTGGGCTAGCAAGGTTATTCCGTATTTTGGTTATCTCACCTTTATCTATTTCATTCTTAAGGAGAAACGATTGACTAGTCATTTGTCCATTAGAAATGGCTTCGTTTATAAGTTTTCGATCTTCACCTCGCACCTGAGTCATAATTTCATTCTGGTTAGCGGTTGTACCTCTCAAAGCTTTTCTTAATTCTTTTCTCTTGTCCTCATCATTTAATTTACTGGTAGTATATTCTGCAAAAGTGCGGATGAAGGCGTCTTTTACAGGGGCATCTTGTTTTGCTATGAAGGAACTGTTGTGCCCGGCACCATCCATCACGATCCCAATCCCGTTATGGGGATTAACAATCACAAGGTCACAATTATTTTCAGGCTTTGCGTTCTCATAAGTCGCATCGACAAAACCCTCTCCTGATTGACATACCCTTGTTTTTTCCGGTTTAAAGCCGAGGCTTTTAACATCAGAGGCTTGAGCTGTTGCTTGTTTTCGGTCTTGTTTCATCCCATAGGCATCTTTGATGAGCTTGGCTCCCCCTAAAACGAGTGCGCCAGTTAGAAGTGTTCCGACGGACATGCCGATGAGAGCTCCATTCACCCCTTCTTCTCCAGAAGCATTTTTGGCGAATTTTTCTACTCCTTTCCCGACTGCAAATCCCACACCGGCACCAACAAGGCCAAGAGGAATGGTTACAGCGAACATGGATGCTCCCACACTAGCACCTATCGCCATGAGCCCATGGCCCACAATATTTTTTATGACTTCTTCTGCGCCGGCTTTTGGAACAACAGGCTTGGCAGCTTGTAGCTCTGCTGTGTTTGCTACACTAGTACTTCCTGTGTCCAGCCACTCAGTTGTATTCTGAGCTTGAGCTTGAACAGATTCTGTCATATGTACAGTTTTAGCTTCTGGTCTGACATGTTCCATAAATTACCTATGCCATTTTTAAAAGATTTAGACGGTTATACCAGATGTCTCTTTCTTTAGCTTCTAGTGCGGTGACTATTTTTTCAAGCAGTTGAACCTCTTGTCGCAATAGGTCTGTCTCTTTCAGAGAGCGATAGCATTCGATCGAGTAGGCGATAGGAAGGGGATCTATAGGGTTTAAAAATTTGGCTGCACTGAATGCGGCCAGCGCTTCTTTATGTAGATTTAAGTGTTGGAAGCATATCCCCTCTAAAATCCAATAACTGGTCACGTGAGGAGTGAGCATGGTCAGGAAGTTAAAAAGAGCAAGAGCGTCCTGAAACTGCCCTATTTTGACCAAATTCAGGCCTAACGAGTAAATGTGCAGGAGGGTTTCGTCGGAAAAGCCGAGCATATCTTGAAAAAGGAGAGGTTTATCTGTTTCTATCTTAAAGTTAGAAAAGTGGGAGACGCTTTTGTCGAACTCTTCGTTTATTTTGGTCACCTCAGCCGGGGAGACATGCGTTGGCATCAGATCTATGATGATTTTTTGCGCATGGTTCAGGCGAATGCGTTGCTCTTTAAAGTTCAGAACTTCAGATAGTTGCGTTTTATGTTCTTGCTTGACGACTGCAGCAGATTTTAAGGGGGTGGCAAGTCCTTGATAATAGTCGTCATGTTGAATGAGTTCACTTACCTGACTTTCAACTAGTTCAATTATATTATCCATAATTTCACCTCGTCTTTCTCAATTATATATTAAATGTGTTATTTTATTTGATAAATAGTTGTTTTGTGTATAAAATTTATTAATAAATTAGTGTTTTTATGACAGTTATCTACAAGACTTCACTCGTGGAAATAACATATGATGCGCAAGATAAAAGAGCTTATCTGGATAAAAGTAATTTTTTAAACTCTGTATCAGTTGCCCTCATTCTAAAGAAAGATGATCAGTCATGCTGGGACAGCTTTAAGCTTTTCATCCTTAAGCACTTTACTTGGGCGTGGATTTCTGTAAAGAGTGCTCAAGGGAAGAAAACAGATCAATGGATCAATATCAATAGCATTGTAAAGAATATAGGGCTTACTCCTAAAGAAATTAAAAAAGCGAACAAATCAGGCCGTCTCTACCAGGCGATGGAGCAACGATTAAGAGACAAGGATATGCCGGGACCAAGTGAGCTTGGCGATCTGATTAGTAAGGACATGGTAGCGAAGCAGGTGTTTATTGTAGATGAGTCGAGTGAAGCTGCTTTCCTTCAAACATTTAACGATTGCTGTAATCAATTGCCCTATCCTAGTTCAACCCCTCAGGTGGATCTTTCGGTTATTTTAGCAAGTTATGCAATCAAGCATTACCATTATATCGATATAGCTATGGATTGGGTCCGATCTGAAACGGAAGATGGCGAGGTTAAAAGCAGAGCAATCCAAACGCTATTTGATTTAGCCTCTTAAGGAGACGGGATGGAGCGTTCCCAACCTTCAATAAACTCAAGTAGCTGTTCTTTGCTTGGTTTCTTCTTTAACATAGTGCGGATGCTTTCCTGGCTTGAGAGGTGAGCGATCTTGGCAAGAAGATGAAGGTGCCTTTTATCATTACAGGCAAAGAGGAATATAAGGGTATGGACTGGTTCACCGTC
>CAZOAX010000103.1:0-1737 GCA_964577735.1 uncultured bacterium | reverse complement strand
AAGAGCACCGTAAGGGATGGGCTTGTCTGGGAATGCAAAGACGACGACGTCGTGTGTGGGGCTTAAAACAAAATCACGGGTGTGAGGAACGGCAATTCCGTTATTTAGCGCTGTTGGGTGCATCCGTTCTCTATCGATGAGCATCTCTGAGAGCATATCACTGTCAATATTTTGAGTTTCTGCAATCCGTTTCGTGGATTTGCGGATCACTTCTTCTTTTCCAGTCTCTGCTATGTTGTGGAGGACTTGACCCTTATGGAGGGCGCGGTAAAGGCTGAATTTTTGGCTTCCGGCGGCCCTGCCTGCTTCAGATGAGGAGTTTTTGGATTTGATGCAGAAGGGGGAGATCCCTTCTTTTGTCGTAAGCTTGTGGCTCATGACCCAGGATTCGATCTCTTGCTTGCTAAACCTGTACTGGCTATCAATTTTATAAGTTGGGATCAACCCGTCCTCTACCCATTTCTGGATAGTGATTTGGGAGACATTTAGCAGCTCAGCGACATCCTTGATCATCAAATCCATGGAAGCTCCTTAGTTATTAAGATTATTAAATAATTCCATAATAGCTTCTTTAGAATTGAGCGTTAACAATTTTTTTCGAACTTCTTCTTTTTTGATGAATTGGGTCAAGTTGGAAAGAATTTGAAGATATTCTGTTTGTTTGTCATCCGGTCCACCGATCATAAAAACAATCCTCACAGGGGCATTGTCAATAGCTTTCCAATTGACTCCTTTATTGAGGATCCCGACACAAATGAAAAAAGAGTGGCACATTTCCATCTTTGCGTGGGGGAGGGCAACTCCCATGCCGATGCCGGTCGAAACTAGTTTTTCTCGCTCCAGGATCGCATGGTTGAAGGCTTCTGCATCTGATATGGTCTGAGTGTCACGTAAAGTGTCCACAAGGGCTTGAATGGCCTCATCGCGCGTCGACGCATCGATAAAGGCGATCAGGTCTTGCGACATATAGGAGGAGAGGTTCATGTTCAAATTAACCTGAAACCCCGGTATGGCCAAAGCCTCCATGCCCTCTCACGGTCGCTGACAGCGTCTCTGCCACAACGAAATTAGCATGGAAAACAGGTGCTAGTATCGCTTGAGCGATACGCATTCCAGGTTCGACAGTAAAAGAATCTTGACTATGATTGATCAAAATGACACCGATCTCTCCTCGGTAATCACAATCAATGGTTCCAGGTGTGTTAAGAACGGAGATCCCATTTTTTAAAGCAAGACCGCTTCTAGGGCGTACCTGGATTTCGAAACCGTAGGGGATTTCCATTTGGATGCCGGTCGGGATAAGGGCTCTTTGACCTGGCTTGATGGTGACAGGCTCTTTTAAGTAGGCTTTTAGGTCAGCTCCGGCGGCATGTTCTGATGAGTAGGAAGGGGCTGTTGCATCATCTTCGAGGAGGACTGGGATTGTGATCGAGTTTTTCATATTAAATTTAATTTTTTAAGGGTTTGGCTTCAGTTAGAAGAAAGGGGATAAGTTCCATCAATTTTTGTTTAAGATCATGCCTTTTGACAATACAGTCTATCATTCCATGCTTCAAGAGAAATTCTGATTTTTGCGCATCAGGCGGAAGTTTATGACCAATTGTCTGCTCGATCACGCGAGGTCCGGCAAAACAGATCAAGGCATTTGGTTCAGCAAGGATGATATCGCCAAGCGAGGCAAAGGAAGCGGTCACACCACCGGTTGTTGGATTGGTCAGGACTGAAATAAAATGAACT
>CAZOAX010000102.1:0-7207 GCA_964577735.1 uncultured bacterium | reverse complement strand
TGCGGTTTTTAACGATAGGAATGATAAAACGATAATAACGATATAGTTATCATTCATGTTGTTAGAGATTAGGTGCATAATTTGACAGCATACTAGTTCTACTTAAGACTGTAATTTATTTGGATTTATCATTTGTTTGAGATATTATCGGAATATAGGAGCGTCTATGAAATTATTATGCGTTTTGTGTTTAATGGGTGTTTTTTCGTTTTCTTCGGCGAACGCAATTTGGATCGAGGATGGTTGGTTTGAACATCCGCCGGGGCCAACACAGATGATTACAGGGACTGTTCATGACTTGAAGATGGAAAAGCATGCACTTGGAGATTATGTAGGAAATCTCCAATCGGAGAGGGGAAACTTTGTTATAAAAATTGAAGATTCTAATAATGTATTTCCTGGATATAATTGGGCCGATGGTGACCGTGTTGTCATTCACTATCAACCGGATACATGGCACCACGTAGCAGAGAATCTGGATAAAAATAATTATGTTTTTGTGATTTTGTTTGTTAAATATTAAATGTTTGTAAGTTGAGGTAACATGTCTTGTACTAGTTGTAATTGTTATTTAAATCTTTCTGCGAAACCTCTTTCTCTTTTCGTTTTTTCTAAACGAAAGTAATTTTTCCCACTTTTTTTTAAAACGATTTCAACAGTGAAATTGCGTATGACCACATCTTCAAATTTAAATTATTCAGGCCAAGCTGGTTTGGCTGTTGTCAGTAGTGTTGTGATGAATGCTGCTGTTCATCCTCTATGTACGATCAAAAACAAGATGATGGCAAGCAAGCCAAATGAAAGCTTATTTAATGGATTACCTTTTAGGGATGCAAGTATTCAAGTAGCGCGTGAGGTGTTAACGACTCAAGGCAGGAAGAGTATAGGCAAAGATGCGTGCATTCGTGCTGTTTACATCGGCCTATCTGTTGCGATCATCAATGTGATCAACAATCGACTGCCTGCCTATTTTCCAAATAGTATGAGAGAATAAACCTTAATAAAATGTGATCAGGCTGCTTTGCGGCTAAAATCGCCGATCAATTTTGAAGACACACCTAAATACAGCTTCTTCAGATCATTTGAAAGTTGGGCTAGGTTTAGTAAAATGAGTGGTCTTATCTAGAGGAAGTGCTTTGAGGGCTAAATTGGTCTTGTAGGATAAGACGACCACAGGGAGACTTCACCTACAAGGCCCTGATTGCCTATAAGCAAACAGATCTTTTTATCATTATTTTCGACGCCATTTCTTGAGTTGCTCGAGGCGTTTCAAAGTTGAATCTCTTACATCTTGATCAGGGATCATTTCTGCCAGTTTTTGAGCTCGTTCAGGCTCATTGTGATACAATAGATCTCTACAAAGATTGCCAATCTCCTCTTGGTATTCAATTGATGGAAAAAGCTCGTGTACATATTTAAATATTTCATCATAATATCTAAACCTGGAAAGGCTTTTTATAATTAAATAAAAAGCTTCAATGCGGTCTGATTCGTTAATGTTTATGAAATTAGCTAATACGATAGCTCTATTAAACCTGGATATGTCGAGAGGCTTGTCATTTTTACCTGCAGGAAACGCGCAAGCATTATCTACGAGAGCTTTGACACAATCGCAAAGAGATTCTTCTCTACGCTGTGTACCTTGGATAGAGAACGACCAATTTATAGCTTCATCGTATTTGTCATTGTCATTTAAATAGAATACAATTTTTGAAATAATAAGGTCTTTCTCTTTTGGGAATTTTCTAGTAAGTTTATAAAGTTGAACAAAATGGCCATTTTTAGCCATTAAATCGTAAATATTCCCTATGTAGGTTTGTTTTGAGGATACATTAAGTGCAGTCAATCTAACATCGTTTTGTACTTGTTCTGCAAATTCAAATGCTTTGTCATGAGATCCTATTGTGACATATAATTCCAAAACCGTATCTATCAAGGCATGTTTGTCACAGTTGGTATAGTAAAATTGATTAAGTAAAGGAATTGTAGGTTGATATATAATATCGATTGATTTGTAAATATTGGCTATAATAAATGACTTATGGAATGCTAAATTCGATTTTTCTTTCGAAAGTTGTGCAAGTTCTTTTAATTTGCCAAAAGGTACTTGTGTAAGAATTTTAGCGCTTTCTTCGATTAAATTGTGAAGTTCTGCATGTAAATCAATCAGATCAGCTGAATCTGTATTTGGGCTGGAAGAGAATAACTCTTTGAGTTGTGAGTATACATTTGGAAATTTTTCGCGTAAATTCTTATCTAAGAAATTCAAGTGCTCATTTTTAATTGTTTGTCGCACATCATTTGCATGTTTTCTATTGAGTGATCTTACGATGAGAAGTTCTTTGAAGGGCAAATTGGGCAATACATGCTTCTGAATGACGTCAGTTTGATTGAAAGGGTTTTTTTCAATAAGAGCATATGCTCGGGATTCCATTTCTTCTATGGTGAATAATTCATCAGGATTATTGATAGATTGGTATTTGCCCTCTTTATTAATGGTAAATCCAAGAGTTTTTGCTTTTTCAGAAAATGGCTCGCGTTCTCTCTCTTCCTTTGTAGATTTCTTAGAGATCTCTGCCTGTGCCCTTTCAGTTATATTGATTTTTAGCGCATCTACGTGGTTTGCTAGCAATTTTTCCTGTCTGACAGGCTTTTGCCAAAATGAAGACGTTGGAGGATTTAAAACAGTGTTGCTTATTAATGACATACAATCTCGATAATTAATAAAAAATAATAAATATTATACAGTATTTTGTTTAATTAATGCAAGTTTTATTAGTTAATGACTATACGCAGTAAGATTGATCTGGTAATTATGATTGTCGTTTTCATAGGGGAGTCTCTCGGATGGAGGGGGATATGACGATAATAGCTTTAGTAGGACGCTTTCATGAGTAAAATCTTTGCATTGGACTAGTCCTTTGACGGGGTCAAAGAAGTATCCAGATCCATCCTGTTGTTTGATGTAGACTACCGAATGACTTTCATTGAGGGTCTTAAAGGCTATTTGGTAAATTCCATCTTCTAGTTGATTGAAGTTTTTTAAATGTTCTTTTCCTATGAGAATACTAGCCAAGTGCGTTCCTTCCAAGTCTTGTTTGAATCCATAGAGGTGAGCAAGGGCATTATTTCGATATTTTTCTGCTTTTAATATAGCTTTTGCATCAAAGTTTGTGAGCAACTCTTGAAGGGTAGGATTGGTTTCATTATTTAGTTCGCGAAAGATCTCAAGTTGATTTGCCTTTTGCTGGGTTGCACCCATTAGGAGTCTGTCCAGAATGTTTTCTATAGCTTGGTGAAGTTCATCACGAAAAGTATCTGGAACTGCGGTTTTGAGCCGCTTTGCCCGACCCATCAGGATATTAGTGGTATCTGTAATAAAATGAGTTTTCAATGTCGAGTTGGATACGTCAAAAAGCTTAATACCTACAATATCAAAGTCAAATTCATGATAAAGCTCCTGCTTCGCAGCTACTTCGGCGGGCAGTCCTTTTCGAATTTCATGGACAAGTTTGATTAAATGATCCACATCAAATCCCGGGCAGGAGAGTATTTTTCCAATCAAATATAGGCAGGCAGATGCGCATAATCCGGTCGTGTTTACAGATTTTTGAGGAGATTCGGACGCGAGCATTTCGAGATATTCAGCTCTAAAACAATCTTGATTGTATCCGATCATGGACTCTAGGTTATTCATTTCCTTTGCTTGATAAAGGGCACTTTTTAGTTGTGAATAGGCATTTCTATCTTCTCCCTTTCGCAAGACTGACTTTTCTGCAATATTTCGGGCAGGCACAAGCAATAACTCACCAAAATTTAAACGATCGGATGTTTCAAATGCTTTATAAAGGCGATGATGGATGTTTGTAGCGAGGTAAACATCGATATCTGTTGTTGAGGCATCACTTTTTAAGCGCATGGCTTGCGCGGTGATCCAGCTGCTTGCGATTTTACATCCACGTTCAAGGTTCTTAAGTGACGAAATAGAACTAAAGGTTTGCAAATAGCTGAATGGGCTAGAACGCAGTTCTATCGGTTGCATAACAATCCATGAAATAATTTTTGAAAATTATATCATGGATTGTGTTAATTTTATATAAAGTGTATCACACTTCTAATCCGGCTATTTCGTCGCACTTGGATTGAATTAAAGTATTTAAGTCTGAGATGGCATTTTCAAGCTCAGTGCGAGAGTCTTTAAGTGCATTAACTTCAGATTGAAGCGTATCTGAATCCAAATTACAGTAGCTTAGTTTTTCTTTATCGAGCCGAGACTTTTCCGCGCGCAACTGGGCATAAACTTCGTTATGTGTGATTCTAGACGTAGAAAGAGGTTCAAATGGAAATACCGCATCTGGAGCTAATGCCTCATCGATTTTAGTGATTTCATCACGATGAGTACTAAAAGAGTTTTCCGTTTTAATTTCAAGGTACCTATTCCATAAGTCTGCTTTGTTTTCGTAGTCTTTATATCGCTTTTGAAAGGGGATGAATTCTTGCTCCAAAAAAGCCACTTTTTCATCATGCTTTCTGGATAAAGCTTGGAGTGATTCTGTTTGATTGTCTAATTCTGTTTGAAGCTGGGTTATTTCATTTTCCAATGAAGAAATTTTCTGATTAATTTCTAGATTATTTTGATCTTTCAATTCTGGTTGCTTAGCAGCTTCTTGATCGACTACTTCTTGCTTTTGATTTTCAGCACCTATTTCATTCTTGATCAATGTGGTGTAGGCTTTGACCACATGGGTTATTTTATCTGAAACTTTGAGGTGATGCGCATTTCTATAGTCTTTTGAGAAATATGACTTTATGGCGTGTATGGTCCTACTCCAAAAGGAAGATCCGATCTTAAGTTCTTTATCACCTATTTTCCAGGTAAGATGGCCATCCACGTCACGGTCGACGGTAATATCTTTAGAAAGCTTGATTTTTGTAATTAGATAGGTAATGTCATTGTCTTGTCCATAGACTTGAAGCAGTCCTTGAACAAGATGGTCGCTGTCACTTTCAATTTTGTCTTTAAAGACTAAATCAATACTATTTAGTTGAGTTCCATGTATCTTGCTCATCTAATTTCCCCGGATTAATGCAATTAGTATATTGTATTTAAATGGAGAAGTCAAATAATTTATTTCTTCTAAATGCCTATAATAAAGCTATTTCGTCGCACTTGGTTTGAATTTGAGTATTTAAGTCTGAGATGGCATTTTCAAGCTCTGTGCGTGAGTCTTTAAGCGCATCAACCTCAGATTGAAGCGTATCTGAATCCAAGCTGCCATAGCGCAGTTCTTCTTCATCAAGCTTATCTCTTTCTTGAGATAGAGTTTGCATGGCTTTTGCTCGATTAGCTTTGGTCGTTAGATTGCCTAAGACTGCCTCAATGCTATTTAATAGATCTTGATTGGCTTCTTGGGATTTTTCTTTGACAATTTCAATGTATTGATCCCATAAATCAGCTTTTTCTATATAAGCCTTATAACGTTCTTCAAAGGGCTTAAGTTCCCATTCTAAAAAGTTTACTTTTTCATCGTAATTATTGTTGATAATTTCAAGAGCTTCATTTTGCGTGGTCAAGGCAGTTTGAAGTGCTGTTAGTTCATCTTCTAAAACTGCTCGTTGTCGTAAAATATCTTGGTTTTTTGTTTCTTTTTCATTAGCGATCAAAGTCGTGTAGGCCCGTACGACCCGTTTAATTTTATTGGATACTTTGATCTGATGCGCATCGGTGTAGGCTTTAGAGAAAAAGGACTTAATGGCATGTTTGACTCGTACCCAAAAGGAAGAGCCGATTTTAAGCACTTTACCGCCCACATTCCAGGTCAAATGTCCATCTACATCCCGATCAACGGTAATTTCTTTTGAGAGCTTAACTTTTGTTATAAGGTATGATACATCGTTATCTTTCCCATACACCTGAAGCAGTCCCTGCTTCATAACAGGAATGTCAATTTCACTTTTATCTCTAAAAACTAAATCGATGCTATTGAGTGGAGCTGCCTGGACTTTGCTCATCGCACTACCTTTTTTTGAATTTTACTTATGATTGCTGCATAAATAAAATTCAATAGGTTAGTTTAGCTGCATTCAGCTAATTCCAGAGTGGCCAAGTGATGGTGCATTTTACAGGATATTTTGTCTGCAAGTTTGTGGGCTTCTTCAAGAAGGCCATGTTGCTTCATCAGCCTTATAATCTGTAGGGAGGCGTAACCTTGTAGCAGTTCTTCGCTGATCATAAGGGCCAGGGTCAAGGCTTCCTCAAATTGGCCTGCTTTTGCAAAGGCAATGGAAATTTCTGAAAAAGCTGTATCCTTCATCATGGCATCTTTTATGGAGCTCGCGAGAAAGGCGGCTCCTTCGCAAGAAGCCCATTTAGCAATTTCGATCGAAAGTTCACGAAAAACGATGTCCCGTTCATAGGGGTCTTTTATTTCTTCAGCCAGGCTAACAGCTTCATTCCAACAACCTTTGTAAGCAAAAATGAATGCGATAGCGGAAAAAGCAGCGTCTTCTTTTGGGGTGCCACGAACAAGTTCGATGGCTTCTTTAAATTTACGCCTTCTTGCTAATTTGCTTGCCATTGTGCAAATAGTATCTTGTCTTTTTGCGAGATTGACAATTTTGTTAGTCAGTTCAATGCCGTCATTCAATTTGCCTGACCTTACATAGGCAACAGAAACTGCTGAATAGACATGATCTCTTACCAAAGCCTTTAGGATATGGTGCACAAGTTCCAACGCCTCTTCATATTTACCTTGATTGGCAAGTTCGATGGCAATATCTGCAATCGCCCAGTCTTTTTGTTCAGGATCGGATATGGTTTCAGCAAGCCTCAAAGCCTCTTTCCATTGACCTCTCTGAGTGAAGATAACGGAGATAATGGAAATTGCTGAGTGCCTTCTTTGGTCATCAAGAATAATGCCTAGAAGCATCATTGCAGCTTCAATTCTATGGTTTTCAACCAGTCTGATTGCAATGTTGCCAAAAGCATAGTTGCTTTCTTCAGGGTCAATTATTTGGCATGCCAACTGAATAGCTTCAATTTCCTGGCCCCATTCAGACATGTGTTTTGAAATATGGGCATAACCTTTATCTCTGAAGACTTGGTCTGATACCATTTTTACAACTTCAATAGCTTTGTGAAAGCATCCCCGTTCGGTTAGTTGCTCATAAAGTCTTTGGATATTGCCTTCTGATACATCGGAGAGCG
>CAZOAX010000101.1:0-7239 GCA_964577735.1 uncultured bacterium | reverse complement strand
TCTACTGGTGCTACAGGGGTAACTGGAGTTACAGGTGCAACAGGAGCCACAGGCGCTACAGGAGTAACTGGTGCAACTGGTTCTACTGGTGAGACAGGGCCGACGGGAGCGACAGGGCAGTATTTGCCAAGTTACTCAAGCTTTATGTCGATAGATCCGTTTGATGTTCAGAATGAATTTGCTCTTATCTTTGATCAGACTAAGCTAAGTAATGGAGCTGTAAGTTCATCTCTTGAGGCATTGGGAACTGTGTTTACAGTGCAGGAAGGTGGTACTTATCAAATCACTTATGGATTGTACCCGGCTTCTCCTTGCCCACAAATTCTGGACGGGCAGGTGACATTATTTCATAATGCTGACGCCATTGAAGAGGGAGCAATCTATCTCAATGATACTCAAAGTTATATGTATTCCAATATTTCTTTGATTCTGGATCTGGAGGTGGGTGATGAGATAACTATCCGCTATACTGACTATAGTGTGGATAGTGATGTGCCGCTACTGGTCGGACGAAATCTTAATCCTCCAAATGGAAGACCATCGTCAGTTGCATGGACCTATATAACCTTTATTAAGATTGATGAGCTTCTATGATCGATACACTTTCAAGAATGAAGTTAGTGCCGGATTCATTTAAGAATCCGGTATCGGTAAAGCTTTTTAGCATTCTGATGGCAATGCTCTTTATGTTAGGAAGGCCTTGTGTTGGTTCTGCAGCTTATCCCGCACCAACTATGTTCGAAGAGTCGACTGATCAAATTTTTGTTGCAACAGATCAGGGCGGACATGCAGTCGCGGCTTATACCTCTACAACAAGTGGTCGTATTTTTATATAATACTTTACCGACAATGCAAGGGAATCTAAGATATACAATTACATCGAAGGAAATGTCAAAGGTGTGGCAATGTCTCCTGCAGGGACTGCGTTGGTAACCTACGTAACGCCCTCCTTTGAACTCCGCTCACTTTATTTTGATGGGAATGTCTGGTTCATGCCTAATCTCAATCCGATAGGAATGGTGGCTAATGACGGTAGCGGAGGGGGTGGTGTTGTAATGGGCTCTAATGGCCTTGGTGTAACCATTTGGGCTGATCCTGCAAATGAGATTCACATAGCATACTTTTCAGGTGCATGGGGGCCTCCGAGTCCCGATGGCGATATAGGAACAGGGTTTAATCCAGTAATAGATATGTTTTCAAGCTCTGCTGGTATTGCTTTGGTCGCAGGCTGGAATGACTTTTCCACCAACGAAATAATTGTTCGTAACAATTATGCGAATACTTGGTTTTCTGTAAATAATCTGGGTCTAGGCGTTTTGGGTGGCGTGGGTATTTCAAGGGTGGCAATTTCAGTGGCAGCTTTCATTGAAGATGTCACAGGGGATGTTTACGGCAGCATTTTTAATGGAGGTGGTACACTTGATTCAACAACATTCCTTGGCACGACTGATACTGATAATGTCGTTCAAGTTGATATGGGTGAACCAGGAATAGCTGTAGTGACTTGGAGTTATAACGCTGTTGAGGAACTTTATTACGCCCAATTTGATGGGAGTGCATGGGATTCCACGGTTAATTTTCAATCCGGAATTTCCACTACTAGCCCTGCAGTTTCGGTAAATAGTGATGGAAATGCGGTGCTATTTTGGGGGGAGTTTACTCCAGATGTGGATTATTATACAGCAAGGTTGCAATCGCAAGGAACTTTAGAGCCACCGGAACTTGTTGCTTCTACAAACCAGAATTTTGCTCGATCTCTAGCCGTTTCGCTTGCGAACAATGGATGGTTTAATGCGCTTGTTTGGTGGGATCTGGAAATTGATGTGTCAGACCCTACTCCTTACGGGGTCGCATCAATCCAACTGCCCGCTCCAACAGGTTTAGAGGTTAGTGAATGTCCTAATCGTAATGCAGACAGCCAGGGTGTTTGCTTTAACCGTATTACCTGGGAATCTTCAGGTGATCCAGAGGTTGCCTCTTATAATATTGAGAGAAATGGTGTCTTTATAGCCAATGTTCCGGAGACTGAAAATCCTGAATTTACAGATGGAGACAGCCCTTGTGGTGCATACGTGGTTTATAGTATTGCGGCGGTCGATCAAGGTGGCGTTCCCGGATTAGAAACAAGCATCACTTTAGAGTAAATTTGAATTAGGGCGCCTTATATGATAGTGAAAAAATTTCGGTATCTGCTTGCAATCATGTTATTTTTGAGCACGTCTTTGATGTGCCAAACTTATACTTTGTCCTATTTATTTGACTACGATGCAGATTCATTGAGGATCGCGACAGATGAGCATTCACATGCGATAGCCGCTTTTACGGCCGTTCCATCCAATCGAGTGTACACGGCTTACTATTCAAATAATAGATGGAATACATTACCCATTCCAAACGATCCGGATGGAACTGTTGAAGGTTTAGTGATGCATTCGGATGGAACTGCTTTGTTGACCTACATAGAAGATGGCTCAAATGATCTTAGATCCCTTTATTTTAATGGAAGTGCCTGGACTATTCCCAGTTTAGATCCAATCGCAACAAATGTGGTCGATGGGGGAGCTTTAGCGATGAATGCCATTGGTCATGCAGCTGTTGCTTGGTCTGATAGCTCTTCAGAGGTTTTGGTGAATATATTCCAAAATGGTGCCTGGGGCACAGCGTCAAATCCAGGAGATATTGGGGTCGGTACAGGCTCCTTGGTCGGTATTAATGGTGATGATGATTTAGTTGTAGGGTTTAATGATGGGACAGATGTCTATGTGAATATTTCTATCGGTGGCATATGGAATCCAAATCTGCCTGTCAATACGGATGCTGCACTAGCAGGTGTTGGGATGGATGACAGTGGCAATTCGATAGCGGTAGTCAGAGATAATATTGCTGGTGACATCATTGCCTATAACTTTACCGGAGGCTCTCTTTCTACAACGACAACACTGAACGCAGGATCTCCAGATCCGCAATATACGGGTTTACCGGTTCTTGAGGTTACGCCTACTACTGGGACTGCGGTTGTTGCCTGGAATTATGCGGATAGCACAACTCCATTATATGGGCTTTATTATAATCAATTTTTTGCTGGTGGCTGGGATGTAGCGGTCGAATTGCAAAGCGGAACCGAACCTCTAACAAATCTTGCTATTTCAATGAATACGGACGGTGATACGTTGTTTTTTTATGGTAATCAAGACACCTGGGTGCTTACAACGAGTATATTGCCAGAAGGTGGGCCTATGGATCCTTCGATAGAGGTGCCTCTCGCGGAGGGGCTTCCAAGTAATTTAGTTGTGTCATTTGCTGATAATCATTTTAACGCTTTAGGATGGATAGAGGATGGCGTCTTGCCCATTGGGATGGGCGTATACCTATTGCCGGCTCCAATTGGTTTGCAGGTAAGAGCCTGTTATGATCGCGATAGCAATACGGCGATGGGCTGCATCAATTACCTTAACTGGAATTATTCTGATAATGTAGCGATTGCATCCTATAACATATATAAAGATGGTGTGTTTTTAGAAAATGTTCCAGTGAATGATCCGCAAACCTATACAGATGCGGGGGGATCCACTTGTGGCGAAACAGTTGTTTATGCAGTAGAAGCTGTTGATCTTGATGGGGTTCCAGGTATCCAGGCAAATGTTACGTTAAATTAAGGTGCAATGCATGATTTATAAAGCAGTTATATTTGCAACGATGCTACTTTTGAATACGTGTTTAATGAGTCAAACTTATTCTCCACCCTTTCCATTCCAGTCGGATGCTGAGAATATCTTTGTTGCGACAGATGAAAACAGTCATGCGATAGCCGCCTATAGTACGATATCAAACGAAATTCATAGTTACTACTATTTGAATAATAACTGGAATTCATTAGATATGCCCCCAGGGGAAGGATCTGTTGCGGGTCTAGTGATGTCTTCTTTTGGAACCGCGGTGCTAACCTATATAGAAGATGGTACCAACGATCTTAGATCGTTCTTTTTTAATGGAAGCGAATGGACTGTTCCTAGTGTAGATCCTTTGGATACGGGTATTGTTGACGGCGGAACTTTGGCAATGAATGCAGATGGGACTGCGGCAGTTGTATGGTCTGATGCCTCTTCAATCATTCAAACGAGCATTTTTCAAGGTGACTGGGCGCCAGCTTCAAGTCCTGGGGATGTCGGATACTCTCCTAGGATCGATATTAACATCAACAATGATTTAGTCGTTGCCTATGAAACCGTTCCTGAAGTCTATGCTAATTTTTATACAGGCGGTAGTTGGACTTCACAGGAGTTAATTAATGCCGATGGCATTTTATCGGGAGTCGGAATAGATGACAACGATATCTCGATTGTAATAGCCAGAAGTTTCGCTGGGATTGATGATGGGATTTTTGCCTCTCAATATACAAGCGGTACTTTTGATTCTACGACAGAACTTACCCAAGGGTTTCCTGATCCTATTAATCACCGTGCTCCTTCGTTTGAGATGACGCCATCCGGAACAGGGGTTGTTGCCTGGCGTTATGCTGATTTTACAAATGACATTTATGAACTCTATTACAGTCAATATATTGGAGGTGTCTGGAGTTCAGCAGAAATGTTTGAGAGTGGAACTGAAGAGCTGGTTAGGCCTGTTGTTTCTGTTGATACAGCTGGCAATGCTTTAGTCATGTGGAGTAATCGAGTGACATATGATCTATGGACGGGTTATTTGCCATTTGGAGGTCCTATGAATACTCCTGAAATCGTTGCTTCTGCAAGTAATGAGGTTGATTTGTATGCTGTATCGCTTGCTGATGACGGATTTAACGCTTTAGTTTGGATCGAGGGCTTCGGAGATACAGAAGATATCAGGCCTTATGGGATGGCCTCATTTCTGCTACCACCTCCAACGGGATTACGTGTAAAAGTTTGTATTGATCGTTTCGGTGATGGCCAAAGGTCTTGCGTTAACATTCTGACATGGGATTATTCAGCAGATCCTAACATATCTTCTTACGATATCTATAGAGAGGGTGTGTATGAAAGCACTGTTGCCGTCAATGATCCTCCAGCACCTCAAACTTACTTATCTCCTAATGAGGATTGCGGTGCTAGAGTTACCTATAGCGTAGCCGCTGTTAATCAGGATGGGGTTCCTGGAATACGGGCCACCATTACGGTGAATTAATCGTGCTGCCTAACATGAGAAAAGCCTAACTTTCGTGGATGTTGTTGTTGAGAGCTTTCTTTATAATTTCTGCGGCATCATCCATTTTTAGTGACATAGCAAGCTCAAGTGGCGTTTGTCCCATTTCATTTCTGGCGTGCAAATCAACACCCGGCAGAGAGCAAAGTACTTCAAAGTCTTTGAGCAATTGGTCGTTTTCAGATCCATAGATTATTAAACCTCCATCGATATCAAGTTCGGGACAGGCGTATTCATTTTGTTGGACGATTAATTCATTAGAGGCACTAGCGGATCCCAAGGCTAAAATAAAAGGGTAAGAACGTTTTGGTATGCTCGAATAAAATGCTTCATGTGATTCAGAAGGAAGCGTATTGAGTATATGGTAGAAAACCTCTTCGAATGCAACATTGTCACAAGCTGGCTGTAGATAGTCTGTTATAAAATCAAATATCGAAGGAAAACAATCCCCCTCTTTTTGTAACATTTCTGAATAACTTAAACTTCTAACATGTTTTATTATAGATTCCTGGATCTTGATGCGAAACATTTCATATGGATCCTCATCGTCCATGACACTAGCGAATTCATCTGTAAGTCTATCTGAAGACTTGCAAGCCATGTTGATCGCTTCAATCAACACAGATGTTTGATTATTTTTGTAGTATGAGGATAAACATGCCACTACCGGAGCTTTCTGCCTGATAAGCTTTCGTAATTGAGGCGCTAGCGCCAAAGCTGTTGGGAGGGGGAGTGCATTTTTAAAATATCCCATAAACCCGTTGACGCAAGCTTTAAGTTGATGAGTTTTTTGTTCTTCAGTTAAGCGATTTTCAGAAATTATCCTACAGCTCATTGAATTGCAAATGGCAGTAAAAATGGCATCAGAATGCGCATTTATGGTTTGAAGGATTTGAAAAGGAGTTTTTTTGGTTTTGATGGCTTCTAAGATGGGGTTGATTTCATCAAGTTTGAGACTGGTTAAGTATTCATTTAATTTTATGACGCGCTCTCTTAATTGTCGCTGAAATGAATCTCCGTCTAGTCCTTCATTCGAGGTTTGAATACTTGGTAAATAGGATTTGAAAACAAGTCTCCACAAATCGATATCGCAAGCGAGCGGAATTATTTTTTTACAAGTGAGGTTGGTGTAGACAAATAAAGAGTCCGGATCTGAAATGAGATGGAAGGCTATCAGTTTTTGAGCGTCTTGAGGTAGGGAAAGGATTGGTGATGGGTAAGGTTGTAACTGTTTTGGTTCTATTAGATTCATATTTGTCTCCCTTAGTGTATGAATCTTAAACGATTAGGGTTTTTTATACCAAGGGGTTAGGCCGAGGGTGGTGAGGTAGTCGATTTTTTTCCAGATGATGGTGGTCCAGTTGTCCTCGACAAGGCCGCCAGTATCATGGCTGTTGGGATTCCATGACCAGTAGAACCAGCTATTGATGTTATTGGAGTTGAGATACTCAGCAAATTCTTTCATGAACTGAAGGTCTTCCGGTGATGAAAAGTGGGAGCCGAATTCGCCGATGGCGATAGGGAATTTTTTGCAGGATTCGCTACAGTAGCCTTTAGTTGTCAAATAGCCAAATGATTGATTAAGCCGTTCGCTGAGTGGTGTATTTGAACGTGACCCGGATACAGTTGGAGGATAGACGTGAGGGGAAAGGACGACTTGATTAAGATAAGGCTTTTTCATTAATGCTTCAAAGAACGGCTTTGCACTGGAGCCATTTTGTGTTTCTATTGCAAATCCATCTCCCCAATTGGCACCCATGCTTGTTTGTCCGGTTCCTTCGACAAAGAAAAGCACGTTTGGATTGATGGGGTAGACAGCATCCATAACGGAAATGTAGAGGTTCGATAGCGTGTCCCATGTGATGCCTCGTTCATCCGGTTCGTTGAGAATGTCGATCATGAGCCTGTCTTTGGAAACCGGATCTTGTGAGATTTTAGAGACAAGGTCTTTCCATTGAGTGACCCATTTTGCGCGGTCATCAAGAGCAGTCGAATCTTCTCTCATGTGGTTGTCGATTAAGACATAAAATCCATTCTTAGCAAAAAAGTTGATCGTCCAAA
>CAZOAX010000100.1:0-7240 GCA_964577735.1 uncultured bacterium | reverse complement strand
ATCTGACCCACCTGAAGGCTTTTTTCATTGTGCAAAATCTAAATTTGGAGGTGGAGAGAATTGAACTCTCGTCCTTAGCAAACTCCCCATTAATTACTACATGCTTAGCTTCCTGAAATAGCAACCTCTCTTCATGCAGGATGCAACATTAAGAGTGGTCCGCCTCTATTGATCTTGAGCAGTCACCGCCTAGAAGCAGCGGAAGTGTTTGCCCATACCAAGAAAATTACAGCCTTCTAAACGCCCCTGGTCCAGCGAGTAGAGACTGTGCCTCCTGACCCGTTAGGATCAGTCGGCATTAAACACTTAACAACTGCTTATTAAGCAGCCATTAGGTATTCTGCATCATTGTATTCTGCATTTATGTTTGTAATCGGCTTTTTAAGAGGCCAACCGATCAACCTCTGCATGCAACTAATGCTTCATTCCCAAGTCGAAACCGTGACACCCCCATAGTTGATACCTCTATTATACCACAGTTGTTTGGCAATTGCAAATGGTGTATTATCGTAGCATTTTACAAGGATTCATATGTTCGACGAAATTCCAAATCAGACATTTTCAGAAAGGGAAGAAGAAGTTTTAAAGTGGTGGAATGAGAAGGGCATTTTTGAATCTTCCATGGAGAATCGCAAAGAGGGCAAGCAGTTTTCCTTTTATGACGGGCCACCGTTTGCGACGGGGCTACCACATTATGGGCATTTGCTTGCTGGGACGATCAAGGATGTGGTGCCGCGCTATAAGACAATGAAAGGCTATTATGTTCCGAGACGTTTTGGGTGGGACTGTCATGGCTTGCCGGTTGAGCAGGAGATTGAGAAGGCATTTAACTTGTCGGGGGCACATTCGATCGAGGCGTTTGGCATCCCGCGCTATAACGAAGAGTGCAGGAAGATTGTCTTGCGCTACACGGAAGAGTGGAAGACGGTTGTCCAGAGAATGGGCCGATGGGTCGATTTTAATCAAACGTATAAGACCATGGATAAGACTTTCATGGAGTCTGTTTGGTGGGTGTTCAAGCAGCTTTTTGACAAGGGACTTGTCTATCAGGGCTATAAGGTGATGCCGTTTTCTGCCAAGCTTGGGACGCCGCTTTCCAATTTTGAGGCGGGCGAGAACTATAAAGAAGTCGACGATCCTTCGCTTACAGTTGCTTTTCAACTTGAAAATGATCCGGAAACAGCACTTTTAGTTTGGACAACAACGCCTTGGACACTTGTTTCGAATTTGGCTGTGATGGCGGGGCCTGCGATCACGTATGTCAAGATTCATCATCAAGATAGAAATTACTGGCTAGCTGAGAGTCGTTTGGAGGCCAACTTTCCAAAACCTGAAGAATATGAAATTTTAGAGAAAAAGACTGGAAAAGAGCTTGCAGGTTTACGTTATAAGCCTGTTTTTGATTATTTTGCAGATAGAGATGCGTTTCGTGTCATTTTAGAAGATAATGTGTCGGTTGATGATGGAACGGGTTTTGTCCATTCGGCGCCAGCTTTTGGTGAATTGGACTTTTTTGCTTGCCAAAGAGAAGGGATTGAGCTTGTTTGTCCGGTGGACAACAACGGATGCTTTACGGCAGAGATTCCAGAATACACAGGACAGTTTGTTAAAGACGCCGATAAAGACATCATCAAACGCCTGAAAGCAGACCATAAAGTGTTCCATCATGGCACGCTGCATCACCGCTACCCATTCTGCTGGCGTTCGGATACGCCCTTGATCTACAAAGCAGTAAGCTCCTGGTTTGTTCAGGTTGAAAAGATCAAAGATGCGATGGTGAAGAACAACCAACAAATCCACTGGACGCCGGATCACATTAAACTCGGTCGTTTTGGAAAGTGGCTCGAAGGCGCGCGCGATTGGTCGATCAGTCGTAACCGTTATTGGGGAACACCGATCCCGCTTTGGATGAGTGAAGACGGAGATATCAAATGCCTTGGAAGCATCGATGAGCTTGAAAAATTAACGGGCGAGAAGATCAACGACATTCATCGTCATTTTATTGATGATTTTACCTTCACGATCGATGGAAAAACCTATAAGCGTATTCCTCAAGTGTTCGACTGCTGGTTTGAATCAGGGTCGATGCCCTATGCCCAAAATCACTATCCGTTTGAGAACAAGGAACTTGTTGAGAAGAACTTCCCGGCTGACTTCATTGCGGAGGGGATTGACCAAACGCGCGGGTGGTTTTATACATTGATCGTGCTTTCAACAGCATTATTTGATAAGCCGGCATTTAAGAACGTCATTGTAAACGGGATTTTGCTTGCAGCAGATGGTTCTAAGATGTCAAAGCGTTTGAAAAATTATCCGGATCCAATGGAAGTCGTTCATCGCCATGGGGCAGATGCGATCCGTCTTTACATGATGCATAGCCCGGCTGTGAAAGCTGACGACCTTTGCTTTAAGGAATCTGGCGTTGAACTTGTGTTAAGGCAAGCACTTATCCCACTTTGGAATGCGTATAGCTTCTTTGTCATGTATGCGCGTATCTACAACTGGAAGCCGACAAGTGAATTTAAGCAACCGGATCAATTGATCGACAGATGGGTAGTCTCCCTTGTGAACAAGTTGATCCATGATGTCGAAGTAGGGATGGATTCTTACGATTTGAGTTTAGCTGTTGAACCATTTGTCGGATTTGTCGATCAATTGACCAATTGGTACATCAGACGCTCGCGTAGAAGGTTCTGGGCAGCTGAAGATTCAGAAGATCGTCAGCAAGCTTTTGCAACCCTTTATTACGTGCTTAAAAACCTTGTGAAGATCGCAGCACCGTTTATTCCATATGTGGCTGAGAGTATTTACCGCAATTTACGCCAAGATAATGAACCTGTTTCCGTGCACCTTGCCGACTACCCTGTTTATCATCAGGACTGGCGCAACGTGGACATGGAAGAGGGGATGGATTCACTCCAATCGATCGTGAGTTTAGGGCATGCTTTAAGGAAAGAGCATAAGTTGAAAGTACGTCAGCCTTTGCCAAAAGCGGAAATTGCATGCTCATCACCGGCGCACCTGGCGTTTTTGAAGGGACAGCAGCATCTGATCGCTGAAGAGTTGAATGTGAAAGAAGTGGTCTTCCATGCCAATGATTCTGAGTTTGTGATTCTGAAGGCCAAGCCGAATTTCCGTATTTTAGGAAAGAAAGTGGGCAAGAAAATGCAGGCTTCGCAAAAACGGATCGGAGAACTCTCCGATGCAGAACTTGGCAAGCTATTCAAAGGTGAAAACATCTCAGTGGATGTCGAAGGAGAGCCTTTAGAGCTCACTCCTGAAGATGTGCAAGTGGAACGTCTTGTCAAAGAGGGCCTCATCGCAAGTACCGTTGGTGAGGTGATCATTGCTTTAGATACCACTTTGACAGAAGAGTTGCTCTTAGAAGGGCTTGCGCGTGAGATTGTCAATAAAGTGAATACATTCAGACGTGAAAGCAAGTTTGATGTGACTGATCGTATTGAGATTAAGATCGATTCCACTCCGCGTCTAAAGCACGCTTTTGAATTACATCAAAACTGGATCAAAGAAGAAGTTTTAGCGACAGTAGTTGAATTTACAGCAGTCGAAGGTTCAGAAGTGGATCTCAATGGAGAGGTCGCCCGTATGTTGATCACTAAGGCGCGAAAGTAGTTTTGTTTTGAAGCATCTCGTGAAGTGACGGTAAAATCACTTCACGAGATCTTGGAACAATGGGGTGCGTTGATTTATTTAATTTTTGGCTGTTATCGAGAGCTTCATTGACCGCTTCAAGAAGAGCTAAAATTTTTTCTTTTTGTCCTTTTTCAAGCTTTACATCGGGTTTCAATTGATTTTCTAAGTGCGCTTTTAATTGGGGCAGGGCGTAGTCGTTTTTAAATTGCGTTGTTTTCTGCAAATTATCGTAGGATTCTCTTAAAGGGGTGTTCGGGCCTCCTTCCAATAACTTGACGCCTTTTAATAGAACAAGAATATGGGAGGAAAGCTTATCCTCTTTTAAATCAGGGAAAGCACCTCCTTCATTGGCGGGCATGAATTTTTTGTAGAGGTGGATCCCATGCTCAAATTTCTCCTTGGAAAGTTCACTTTTATTTCCGTATTTACCTTCAATAGGAGCTGCACTGTTGCTTTCGGCCTTCATAAAAATGACCGGGGTTCCATGTTTTACATCATTTACAAGCATGAAAAGATAGGTTCCGCTCTTTTTACCAGGTGGTGTCAGATTCTTACCTGATACATCAATTCCTAAAGCAACATCTGCATAAACATGAATGTTTTCTTCTTTTACTCTGGCTTTGAGAAGTTTTTGTTTTCCCTCCTGACTAAAAGCAATCCCATGGTTATTAGGTAGTGCGATTGCGCTATTTTTGATCGCGTCACGGTCTTCCGGTTGATGAGAGGAGCCTCTTGGGTAGGGGCCTACTTCTCTTGTTTCATTCCCATGATTCATCCCTCGTACTTGCAGGATGAATTGAGCGATTCGATGATCAGGATCAGGTATCTTTGTGGCTCCTTTGAGATAAAGTTGCCCCATTTTCGCATGCTGGGCCCGGATAAACCAGTCGAATGCCGCCAGGTCATTTGCAGAGTATTCTTTCGTATTATTTTTGAAGTCAGGACTTGCAATTTCATTAGCAACCTCCATCCCCCGTTTAAGCTGCTGGACCATGATGTCAGGTGTGGCTCCAGAGGCATTGGCAAATTCACACATACGCAGGTAGATGATTTTAACTTCATTTAAGTTCGAAATTTTCCCATCTTCACCTACGATGCCAAACAAAGTTTTAAAGGTTTCCAGATGTACTGTCGGAGATGCAACATGTTCATTGATCACTTCTTGCCCGACTTGATCGACACTTTCAGTGGTGGAATCTTCACTAGTATTGGATACGTTAGCGCTATGAGTGGAAATGGAGCTTGTCGTTGAAGCGTCATGAGGAGCCTCGGCATAAGTTTGATTAGTCTTTTTAGCTGTGTCGGAAATAGGTGTTTTTTCAGCGAGATTCACTTGGCTTGATTTGCGCGTGAATATTTCACTTTTCTTTCGGACAAAAGCGTCTTTTTTACTGGAGGTTTTTTCCGGGATATTGTCAGGAGAGCTAAATGATACTTTATTGCTTACGCTCATATAAAACACCACGCTTGTTATTATATATTATAATACAATCGCGCGTTCTATAGTTTGTTTTGGCTAATCTTTATAATAAATTATTATTTAAAATAGATTGAGGTTCTTGCCTTGTTCAAATATGGCTGCGTAGGGAGATTTTTCCAGGATGTAATAGCCTTCAAGATCAGAAATTGGTACTGCGTTCTCAAGGAGGATTTGTCTTAAAGTGGGCTTTGGTTTGGGGGGCATGGCAAAGATTTTTTTAGCTTCCGTTAAAAGTGCAAGTCTCTCAAGTGATGATTTTATTTCGTTCTGGTTGCTTAATAGCTTGGCCCGGTGTTTTTTCCCACCCCGGTTCTGCTTTTTGGATCCGATTTGATTCAAATGGGAGAGGCGGGTTTTTATTTTTTGAATTTTGTTATTCACCTCAGATTCAGATAGGACAGTGGTCGAATCGGGCAGGATCACGCCATAGGTGCCTGTTTTGGGATCAGTACAACTTTTGATCTTGAAAGACATTTTACTTTCTTTGGCTTGTGAATTTAAGCTCAAACTTTTCAGGCCCGGGAACGTCTTGCTGAAGAGGTTTGACTTCTATCTCGATAAGACTGTGATTTGTAGTTAAAACCCAGCCTTGCTCTGATCGATTGATCCCTTCAATATAATCGCCGCTATCCAAATGTTGGCTTAGCTCTCTGTTTTGCAAAATAGCTTGAAGCTCTTTAATTCCTTGCCATGCTGGTGGAAGGACTGCAAAAGCGTTAGAGGTCACAAGTAAACACGCGGCGATGTATTTCATAAAGCTCCTAATCAAATTTAAGGGGTTTTCTTAGTCGCATACGATAGATAACATAAGCGATCGATCCGATCAATAGAGCAAGCGCCCAAACAATCAAACGCGGAGTGACAAATGTGGGGTATGGCACTTGATTAGGATGTCCAGTCCGATCGCCAAAAGGCCATAGGATTAATTCTGGCACACCTTGGAGATTTTCTTCCGGAACAAAGCCGAAAAGGCGGCTGTCTCCGCTCATGGCATGATTATCACCGAGCACAAGATAGTGTTTTTCAGGAATCTTCAAACCAAAAGCTTCATAGAATTTCGGATCGTTTGTAGGTGCACCTCTATCTTTAAAGGGGACGGCCTGTTTATCCTCATTAGCATTAAATGCTTTGAGTGCAGGACTGTCTTTGGTAAGAAGAAGGCTCCCAAGGGCATAAAAGTCTCCATCGCGGAAGTAGACATAACGGCTAGGCCAGCCTTTATTTTTGGCTTTAGGGTTGTAGTTGTTGTCCCAATTCGTGCCAAGATTAAAGAATGTCTGAAGTCTTTCCGGGGTCTGTTTGTAGATAGGATGATCCGGTGAAAGTTCTGTTGTCATGCCACCAAAGCCCACCTGGTAGGCTTTACCGTAATAAAATTCATATGTCCCATCCGGTACTCCGGCAAGAAGAGGAGCATTTGGACTAAATGGTTGGGAATCAAGTGAGTATCTTCTTGCACGGTTATTCTTTACATCAAACCGAGAGGTGTACAGAGAAGCAAAGAGTGTCTTGATCTCATCATCATTTAAAGGAAGGACAGTCGTGTGCACAAGTGGGAGGCGGGTCACATCTCCCTTAGCACGTTTGAAATCCAAATGGGGAGTATGGCGGATCACAAGATAGAGTTTGCCTTCAGCTGGTGTTTTTAGGCCTTCGCTTGCGATTTCTTCATTAGTGAAAATTTGAGCCATTCCATAATTGATCATTCCAAAAAAATCTGAGAGGGTTGCGATCCCGTCATGAGGCTTACCGGCCTTGGAGACGTCATCAGCAATCCATTCCTTGCCGTTGAATATTTCGCCGGTCCAGTTGTTGAAAGGCCCAAAAGTTGCTCTTGCAAGGGGCTTGTTGAAGTAACTAAACGTATAAGATTGAGGTGTCGTTTTTTTGATGTGACCATCAAAACTCATAATAGGGATATATTCCAGCTTTTCTAAGGATGGTTGATCATTAAACTCTGTAAATGTATTTCCATAAACTTTTCCACCGTAGAAGTAGATCTGGTCTTCCGGCAAGCCGATCATCCGTTTGACATACCGTTTTTTGTAAGGGAATATCCCAAGGAAGGTGGAGTCTGTATCGGGAAGCGCGATTCCATCGCCTGAA
>CAZOAX010000099.1:0-7266 GCA_964577735.1 uncultured bacterium | reverse complement strand
CGATCCCCCTACTTTACATATATGCATACCCAGCACACCCTCTAGCAATCCTTTTGACATCGACGAAGAAGATGCGCTTGATATCTGGCTTGAAGAAGCCATCGAAAGATTGACTGAATTAGATAGAGACCTGCCTGACAGTTTCTGCTTTGATTATAACCATGATACGCAAAAGCAATCGATGGATTTGTGGCAAATGCGCTTTCAAAAAATTTAACTATCAAAATAAATTTAAAAATCGATACAGTCATCCTATTTTAATGGGATGGCTGACGTGAGACTTAAAAAAGCATTACCGATCATTCTGATAGGGATCTCTTCCCTGAATTACTTGACAGCCGGACTGACATATGACGGCGCTTTGCAAAAAACATTGATCGAATCTTACCTGATCCAATCCAGCTTAAATGAAATTGAGGGAAGGGAAGGTGAGCGGATCCAAAGCGGCTTATTCCTTAATCCCATATTTTCCTACAGCGTTGAGAACGTGTTTGGTAATAGAAATTGGAAGGGCTGGGAATCTGCTGAATCGCGCTACGAGATAGCTCAACCGATCCAAATCAATGGACAGAGGCAATGTGAGTCCAATATCGCTTGTTACAGGCTACATGCAGCACAATTCCGTCATAGTTATTTAGAGCTCAAAGTAGCCAATGCACTTAAAATGGCCTATTTAGATGTTTGCAAAGCACAAGAAGTACTAAACCTTGCCATTGAGCAAAAAGGCATTTCAAAGCAGATCAATGAAGCCATTTTAGCAAAAGCTGAACATGGAAAAGTCTCAGCTCTTGAAATAAAGAAAAGCATGATCGCCCTTGCAAGCAGCGAAATTGCTCTGCAAAAAGCCCATACAGCTCATGATATATTCCGCGAAAAGCTTGCAAGCTTTTGGTGTGGTTCATGCAGCGATTTCGATTGTTTGGATTTTCCTTATTACGAATTTGAATGCCCTCCCTCTTATGAAGAATGCGTATCAGACAACTGCCATCACCCGTTATTGCTTAAAACCCAGTTTGAGCAACTAGCCGCTGAAGAGGAAGTGCGACTTGAAAAGGCGCAAAGGTTTCCCAATCTGATTGTGACAGCCGGATATAAAACACTCAATAACACCCGTGACAAGGGAATGGTCTTAGGACTTGCTTTTCCATTGAACATTTTTGATCGGAACCAGGGAAATGTCTGTCGAAGTGAAGCAGAACATTGCCGGGCATTCAATTTGTATCTGGATGTTCAGATCGCTCTGCAGACACGTCTTTCTGGCCTGCACAAGGAAGTGATGCAGTCATATTCAGAACTGATCCAGATCAAGACCATCATTCTTGGACTTGCTGATGAAGCCTATAAGATAACACTAGAAGGGTATAGCGCCGGTAAATTTGAATATTTGGATTTATTGGACGCTCAAAAAACCCTTTTTGAAGCAAAAGAGCAATACATTGAAGCCCTGTCCACATTTTTCAAAAAACAAACAGATATTGAATATCTAACCATTCAGGACGTATGAATAAGAGCCTTTGGATAATTCTTGGAGTCACAATTGGAGCTGCCACCTCTTTTGGAGCCTGGCGTCAGTTTTCAGATCCTTATGAACATGAGCATGAGCATATGCACGAGGAAGAAGAACCGTCCTCCCTGATTGAAATGGATGAAAATAAAGCAAAAGCGCATGGCATTACGACCAAGAAAGCTGGCCCTGGAAAATTGGAACTACAGCTGACATCACGAGGAAAGATCACCGTACATCCAGACAATGTCGCTCACATATTGCCAAAAATTTCAGGCGTCGCAGTAGAAGCGAAAAAGAATAGAGGGGATTCAGTTGAAGCCGGGGAAGTAATTGCAGTCCTTGAAAGCCGTGAAATGGCTGAAACCAAAGCAAGCTATCTTGCCGCTGTTGAAAAAGAAAAGCTTGCTAAATCAATTTTCGACCGGGAAGAAAGCCTATATCAGAAAAAAGTTTCATCAGCGCAAGATTACTTAAGCAGCCAATCTGCCTGGCAAGATGCAAAAATCCAATTGCAACTGGCCAAACAGAAATTAATGGCTTTAGGCCTTGATGATTCAAGTGCTGAAGACCTCAGGTTATATGAGATCCGCTCTCCAATCAAAGGTACCGTGATCGGTCGGGATATCACTTTTGGTGAATATGTAGAAGATCGCACCCCCATTTATACAATTGCAGACTTAAGTACGGTTTGGGTGGAAGTCGGGATCTATCAAAAGGATTTTTCTCAAGTAAAAGAAGGCCAAATGGCTAAAGTCAACCTTCCGGAATCAGATCAAAATGCATCTGGCAAAATTATCTATGTCAGCCCGATCATCGACGAGGATACCATTACCGCAAAAGCAGTTATCGAACTCGATAATAAAACAGGGGAGTGGAAACCTGGCTCTTTTGTCACAGCCAGCATCAAGGCTGAAGGAGTCCAGATTCCTGTCCTGATCTCTCAAAAAGCCGTCCAATTACTTGAGGGAGAGCCGATCATCTTTGTACGTAAGGAAGAAGGATTTGAGAAAACGGCAGTCAATTTGGGACGTAGTGACGGAAATAACGTTGAAGTGCTTGCCGGTATTGAACCCGGCACAAGCTACGCATGCACAAATTGCTTCTTACTGAAGGCAGACCTTGGCAAAGATTCTGTGGAGCATGAAGACTAATGATTGAAAAAATACTGAAATTTACCGTTCATAACCCCATTTTAGTCATTGCCTTCACAGTAGCCGCTGCGGGATTCGGCTTTTATTCATTCACCAAACTGCCGATCGATGCAGTACCGGATATCACCAATAATCAAGTCCAGATCAATACGATGCTGCCTGGTTATTCGCCAACTCAAATGGAAAAGCAGGTCACCTATGTGATTGAAACTGGCCTATCCGGTATTCCCGGTCTTGAAACCACAAGATCCATTACAAGAAACGGTTTTTCTCAAGTGACGGCGATCTTTGATGAGGATGTCAGCATTTATTTTGCAAGACAGCAGATCAATGAACGGATGCGGGAAATTAAAGATGAGCTTCCAGAGGGGGCAGAACCTAAAATGGGGCCCATCTCAACGGGACTTGGCGAAGTTTACATGTGGACAGTCGATTTTAAAGATACAGCTGCCAACAAAGATGCTTACATTACGCCTGAAGGGCAACGCCTCGTTACGGATGTTGAAAAGGCATCCTATTTAAGAACGGTGCAGGATTGGATCGTCAAGCCTCAACTGAAGGGTGTAAAAGGACTTGCCGGTGTTGATTCAATCGGTGGATATGTCAAACAGTATAATGTTGAACCAAATGTAGAGCAAATGATTGCGCTCGGGTTAAGCTTTGATGAGCTCATGAATGCATTAAAGAAGAACAATCAAAGTATAGGTCCTGGCTATGTAGAAAAAGACGGGGAGTCTTTCCTGATCAAATCTGATACGCATATTGAATCTCCGCAAGAAATTGAAGCAATCGTCGTCGCCACAAAGGATGGCTTGCCCATTTACGTCAAAGATATCGCCAAGGTGCGGATCGGAAAAGAAATGCGCACAGGTAGCGCCACAAAAAATGGACATGAGGCTGTTGTCGGGACTGCCATGATGTTGATCGGTGAAAACAGTCGCACTGTTGCACAGGCTGTTGATGATCAACTAGCTGTTATCAATCGCACTCTGCCACCAGGAGTCGAAGTCAATCCAGTTCTCAATCGTAAAAAGCTTGTTAATTCCACGATGGAGACAGTTGCACGGAATCTTGGAGAGGGAGCCCTTCTTGTTATTGCCGTTTTATTTTTATTCCTGGGTCAATTTTGGGCAGCTTTAATCACAGCCCTCATTATTCCTTTATCGATGCTGCTAACTGCATCCGGCATGGTTTATTCTCACATCAGTGGAAACCTCATGAGTTTAGGGGCCATCGACTTTGGACTTATTGTCGACGGCGCTGTCATCATTACAGAAAATTGCTTACGAAGACTAGGCCTAAAACAGCATAAACTGGGCCGTAAGCTTAGATATAATGAAAGAATAGATGAGGTTTTAGCAGCTAGTAAAGAAATGATCCAGCCGACCGTCTATGGACAGGCCATCATTATGACTGTTTATATTCCCATTTTGACATTGTCCGGCGTGGAAGGAAAAATGTTCCATCCCATGGCAGCAACTGTGCTGTTTGCTCTTTTTGCAGCATTTATTTTGTCTGTCACATTCATTCCTGCGATGGTCGCACTGCTAGTCCGGGGTAACATCGATGAAAAAGAGAACAGGCTTGTCAAGTGGGTACAAAACATCTATGCACCCGTTTTAGATTTTGTTTTGAAATTTCCGACAGCTGTGATCAGCGCAAGCATACTGATCGTCTTCGGATCTTTTGCATTATTCTATCAGCTGGGGGAAGAATTTGTTCCGACTCTTGATGAACAAGACATTGCCATGCATGCGATCCGTATTCCGAGCACTTCCTTGACCCAGTCAACAGAAATGCAAAAACAAGTGGAAAAGACCATCAAATCATTTCCGGAAATTGCCTATGTGTTCTCTAAAACAGGCACCGCTGAAATGGCCTCTGATCCGATGCCGCCAAACGTCTCTGACACATTCATTATCTTAAATCCACGTGACAAGTGGCCTGATCCTCACTTATCCAAAGAGGGATTGATCGCAAAGCTGGAAGATAAGCTTCAACACGTACCTGGTAATGCCTATGAATTCACCCAGCCGATCGAAATGCGCTTCAATGAACTGATCTCAGGTGTTCGAAGTGATGTGGCTGTTAAGATCTATGGCGATCACTTTGAACCCATGCAAAAAACAGCCGATGAGATTGCGCGTGTCTTGCAGCAAATACCAGGTGCTGCTGACGTTAAAGTTTCACAAACAGAAGGTTTACCAGTACTCGATGTCAAAATCAACCGTGAAGCTGCTAGCCGCCTTGGGTTAAATGCATCTGATGCGCTAGATGTCATTGCTGTCGCAACAGGCGGAGGAAATGCCGGACAAGTATTTGAAGGGGACAGACGCTTTGACATCCTCGTCATGCTACCTGAATCACAAAGACAAGACCTGATAGCATTGCGTAACCTTCCGATACCACTTTCAAACAAAAAATCCCATTTCCCGACTGTGCCCCTTGGCCAAATCGCTACACTTAAAATTGCTGACGGCTTAAACGAAATTGAAAGAGAGGATGGGAAGCGTTCCATCATTGTTCAGGCCAATGTAAGAGGATCTGATTTAGGAACGTTTGTGGAAAAAGCCAAAGCCCGTATTCAAAAAGAAGTGAAAATCCCAAGTGGCAACTGGATCACTTGGGGCGGCCAATTTGAAAACCTTCTTTCTGCAAGAGAACGTCTTTTAATTGTTGTTCCCATCTGTCTTGCTGTGATCTTTCTTCTTCTCTACACAGCTTTCAACTCGATCAAAGACGCTTTGATCGTATTTACCGGAGTACCACTTGCGTTAACGGGAGGAATCCTTGCCATCTATCTGAGGGACATTCCTTTCTCCATATCCGCAGCTGTTGGTTTCATTGCCTTATCCGGCATTGCCGTCCTCAACGGGCTTGTGCTGATCAGTTTCATCAACCAACTCGTCAAAGAAAAAAACAATTTGGATGAAGCCATTAAAGAAGGAGCCCTTACACGCCTCCGTCCCGTTCTTATGACAGCGCTCGTAGCCTCTCTTGGCTTTATCCCGATGGCCCTTGCCACTGGAACTGGCGCCGAAGTGCAGAAACCCCTTGCTACAGTCGTCATCGGCGGCCTGATCAGCTCCACATTGCTGACCCTGCTCGTCCTGCCAGCCCTCTACAAAGTCGCCTGCACCAAAAAAGAAGAAAACAGCCAGCCGGAATATGAAATGATCTAATTCAACACGAAAGCACAATGACACGACATTCTTATTTTTCGCTTAAGTTGTTGATTATTAACCTGCGATTAAAATTCAACACGAAGGCACAAAGACACAAAGAATATATTATGAAAAATGCTCTCTTCGTGTCTTCGTGCCTTCGTGTTGAATTTAAAAACTTGAAAAGGCTAAAGTCGGGTTAGTGTCTCTGTGTTAAAGTTTTAAACAAGGCCTAATGCTTTTATCGATAGGGCTGTTGCTAGCATCCCTCCCACCATGGCACCACCAACACCACCACACAGCATGCTTATACCAATATTGAGGGTTCCCAATCTATTAGGGTCTCCATTTCTTTTATAATAATTCTCTGTCCATATTCCGCATTTCGTAGCACCATAATAGCCGCCGCCAATAACACCGACCCCTAATGCTCCAACCATTACCACACTACCTCCCAGAACTTTTGCAGCACCTGATATAATGCCTTCTGCATTAGCTGCACTTGGAAGCATTGAACTGACTGCTAATATAGCCATAATTTCCTCACTATTTATTGTTTAGATTTAATATACGAAGAGCGATAGATGTAGCTGCATATCCTCCGAGAATAGACCCGAGGCCACCACCTACAACTATGCAAAGAACAAAACTGCCATAACTCAATTTGTAGAATTTATGGCTGTATCGCACTGTCAATGGCACGGCGCATAATGAACCAATCCCTGCTGCGAGAAAAATGGAGGTGAGCAGGACGTTGCCCGTTATTCCTTTTGGATACAGCACCGGTTGAATGTTAGGAGTGATTCTCATACTCATATTGCAGGATCCGAAACAAACGCAATGACAAAACTCCCTCCAACAGCAGCGCCAACGAGACCGCCAGCAATAATACTTAAGCCGACACATAGGGTTTTCAATCTACTTGCATCGTTATTTTGGCTGCAAAATTTTCGAGTCCAATTTCCACAATTGACTCCTCCGTGATAAGCGCCCATTAATACGCCAAGCATTACAAAACTGCGATCAACTTTTCCTGGACTAAGACTATAGACTGATTGAGGGACATGAACATGTGTAGAACTCGTGATGGATCCCATAATGACCTCGCTTAATGTGATACGAGATTAGAAAAAAAAAGTTTATTGGACAAGACATACTCACCTCGGTTAAACTCTTTGACATGACAGTAAATTTACCTCAAATTGCCGACGGAGAAGACAAAAGCTCCATATTTGGCAATTGCATTCGAAAAAACTACCGGCACATAAGAAAATGGGCTAAACGCACTAATACGGATGCTTTTCGTATTTATGATCGGGATGTCCATCACTATCCTTTAGCAATCGATTTTTATGCCGGCAGATATAACGTGCAATATTTTGGCAAAGGAGTGGATAGCGACGAGATCCCCCAAGAACTTCAGGATGAGGTCAAAGAAGTATTG
>CAZOAX010000098.1:0-7454 GCA_964577735.1 uncultured bacterium | reverse complement strand
CCGTACGTCTTCTTTTACACGTTTGAGAGAAGACATGGTACCTTTCCAGATAACATCCTTACCTCTAACAAGACGGAGTTGGTTACTGCGTGCAATAGTGCCTTCAGAAACCTGGCAACCGGCAATTTTTCCGTAATGCGATGAACTGAAGATAGCTTTGACAATCGCTTTGCCTTTTTCGGTTTCCTGGGCGATCTTATCGAGCAAGCCAGCCAAGAGCAGTTTAACATCATCGACAGCATGGTAGATAATATCATGGAGGCGGGTTTGAACGCCGTGCTCTTTGATGATCGACTCTGCGTGGCCTTCAATTTGCGTATGGAAGCCAATGATCACAGCTTTTGAAACAGCAGCTAATTGAACATCAGATTCAGACACTTCGCCGACACCTGTAAAGATGATATTCGGTTCAGCTTTATCTGATTCTATCTTCATGATCGCAACTTTCAGCGCTTCAAGGGATCCTTGAACGTCAGCACGTAAGATCAGGTTAAGGATCTTCTTGCCACCCTGCGATGCATTCTGCATGAGGCTGTCCATTGAAACTTTCTTCTTAAGAAGCAAGTTGCTTTGTTTAAAGTCATGGCTTCTTGCAGCTGCAATTTCTTTAGCTTCCTTGTCGTTCTTCACAACGATGAATTCCTGGCCGGCATCAGGTAATCCTGACAGCCCAGTGATGGAGACAGGAGTTGCAGGTCCGGCTTCTTTGAGAAGTCTACCATGCTCATCTTTCATCGTTTTGATCTTACCAAAGTCTTGGCTAAATACAAGGGCATCGCCAACACGCAATGTTCCGTTTTGAACAAGAACCGTTGCTACTGCGCCCATTCCTTTATGCATTTCAGATTCAATAACAGATCCACGCGCACGCTCATTTGGGTTGGCTCTAAGTTCAAGAACTTCAGCTTGAAGTGCAAGCATTTCAAGTAACTCTTTAACGCCTTGCTTAGTTACAGCTGAGCAATTGATCGTGATCGTTTGACCGCCCCATGCCTCTGGAAGCAATTCCTGCTCAGAAAGCTGGCGATAGACAGTGTCAGGATCGAAGTTTGGTTTATCCGCTTTGTTAATAGCGACTACAATAGTGACGCCTGCAGCTTTTGCATGATTGATCGCTTCAATAGTCTGTTGACGAATTCCTTCATCCCCAGCAACTACAAGAACGACGATATCCGTTACGTCTGCACCTCGTGCTCTCATAGAGGAGAATGCTTCGTGGCCTGGAGTATCAAGGATCGTAATATCACCGACAGCTGTTGTGCAACGAAAAGCACCAATATGCTGAGTAATCGCTCCAGCTTCACCTGATGCGCGATTGCTACTTCTGATGGCATCGATCAAACTTGTTTTACCGTGGTCAACGTGACCCATAAAGGCAACGACAGGAGGTCTAAGCTGAAGTTTGCTTGGGTCAATTCCGCTGATCTCTTCTTTGATCGTCTTGTCTGTGATCCGGATTCTTTCTTGCTCAGAAGTATCCAGTGTGATTTCACATCCGAAGTCCTGACCAAGAAGTTGGATCATTGTTTCATCTTCAAGTTGGTCATTCAATGTGAGAACGCTACCTTGTAGAAACAATTTTCCGATCAACTGAGAGGCTTTTAATTTCATCTTCTCGGCTAAATCTTTAATAGAGATGGGCACGCGCACTTTCAATGAAGTAGGACGGATCGTATCTTCTTGAATATAGCGGTGGCCGCCTTTCATACGACGCTTGCCTCTCCATCCTTCATCTTCACCGGCAGTCAAGCCTTGACGGTCTCTGCCATCAAACTGTCTTGCAGCTTCAGGTCTTTTCGTCGGTTTGACATCTCTGAATTCACGGAATTTACCAGTAGGGCTGCGCGCTGGTTTTTTGTCTTCATTAGGAGCTGGGGGAGTTGCTGCAGCAGGTCTTGGACGTGGAGGGCCTCCAGCAGGTCCGCCAGCATAACCACCTTGCCCTTGCGGTCGTGGAGGGTATCCGCCTTGTCCTTGTGGTCTTGGTGGATATCCACCTTGTCCCTGGGGTCTTGGTGGGTATCCACCTTGTCCTTGAGGTCTACCTCTGTCGTCACGGTTGTAAGGGGCTCCGCCAGGGCCAGATCTTGGATTTTGTCCTTGGTAGCCTGGCCTGCCATCGCCTCTTCCTTCTGGTCTGCCTTGACTTCTAAAGTCAGGTCTTGACTCAGGTCTTGCAGGTGGTCTTGGCGGAGGCGCGAGGTCTTTAACGTGTTTACCTGTCGGTCCGAGTTTTTCCCGTGGAGGAAGAGATTCAAAAACAGGTTGTTCCTTTCTTTGAAGAACAGGAAACGGTGTAGGAGGAATTACTCTTGCGGGTTTAGCTTTCGGCAATGGTTCAATATAAGGAGTTTCGGCAACCGTTTGCTTTTCTTCAGCTTCATCTTTAAATAGTTTTGCTCTCAAGGCTTCCGGGCTCAAGTGCGGCTCCTTAAATCCGCTATCCTTGATCTCTTCTAAAGGTTCTGACATTCTCTTATGACTTGAAATGTCGCTAACATCATCAGAGCTGTCGTCAGATCCTGATGGAGAGGATGCCTCTTCTCCTGCAGTGTAAAAATTGGGATGCAGCGCTTCAGCTTGAGGAATGTTGCCATCGGCAAAAGCTGAACGTGAGCGCGCTTTTATTTTTGGCGCCTCTTCCTTTTTCTCTGATTTATCCAAAGAAGGCTCTTGCGGCTCGACAGCTTCGGCTTTGACTTCAGCTTTTTTCTTGCCGATCTTATCTTTCAAAGAGCTTAAATTGACGGCTTGCGCAATTTGTGTGTTTTTAATATTCAGTTTTAGGTTTTTAGCCAAGTGTTTACATCCTCTGCTTACGGATTTGCTCTAGTATTTTGTCAGCTTTTTCCAGGGTAACTCCCGGGATTGTAGCTAGATTGTCGGCAGATGCCGCTAAAAGTGCCCGAGGAGTTGTGTAACCTTCTGCTACAAGATGTTCAAAAACCAACGAGCTTACGATTCCTTCGACCATTTCATATGTCAATTCAACATCAAGCGCAGGATCTTCTGAAGAAGCAAGTTCAGCTCTTCTGATGGTCATGGCCTTATTGTAATCTGAGATTTTTTGAATTTCGAGCTCATAACCAATCAACTGGCTGTTGAGCCTTGCATTCATTCCTCGTTTACCAAGCACTGCAGCAAAATCGTCATCTTCAACGACGATTGAAATAATCTTCTCGTCATTGTTTACGCTGATCTTTCTGATTTCAATAGGAGAAAGGGCATTTTGCAGTAATTCTACAGGGTCGTTTGATGCAGGAATAATGTCGATTTTTTCGTTATTCAATTCTCGCATCACGTTCTTTACTCTCATGCCACGCATACCAACGCAAGCACCCACTGGATCTACTTTAAGATCTGATGTGCGGACGGTGAATTTGCTTCGGTAGCCCGGGTCACGTACGATTTTTTCGATAGTGATCGTGCCATCGTTAAGCTCGGGGACTTCCTGGATCATTAATTGACGTACAAACTCAGGTGAACTTCTGGATAGGACAACTTCAGCACCGCCGTTTTCTGTATCATTCACCGTCATTAAAAGAGCAAGGACTTTATCGCCTGTATGGTACTTCTCAGTTTTAGGGTATTCTTTCATCGGCATGATTGCTTCGACTTTTCCAAGATCAACGATCAGATTAGCTCCACGAACGAATCGCTTAACTGTTCCTGAAACAAGCTCGTTTGTTCTATGCCGGTATTCTTCGTAGATCACATCCCTTTCTGCGCCGCGCAATTTTTGGGATATGATTTGACGTGCTTTTTGTGCTGCAATTCTGCCGAAATCTTCTGGAGTAACAATGACATCGATGAATTGTCCGACTTCGCAGTCCGGGTCTATTTCTCTTGCGAGCTCAATAGAAATTTCCTGAGCTGGAACTTCCACATCTTCTACAATTTCTTTTTCACAAAATACGTCGATATTTCCTGTCTTCGGGTGAATGGAAACTGTAATATTGGCTGCGCCCTGAATGCTTTTACGAGCGGCCATGCGTAGTGATTCTTCAATGGCGGATATGACCAGGTCCCGTTTGATTCCTTTTTCCCGCTCTAGATATTCAAATACTGCGATGAGATCTTTATTCATGAATTTATTGCCTCACTTTTGGTGCTCAAGAAGAATAATATGCTATTTTATAAAAGAGCTCCTCCTAAAATAAGGAGGAGCTCTTCTCTTGTCAACGATCAGATACTAGTTCTTCTTTTTCTTGGAAGATGCTGTCGTAATGATGTCATCACGATTTTCCTGGTTCTTATCGATGAGGTACTCTTTGATCGAAAGAGCAATTTTCTTGTGCTCAGGATCAAGCTTGATTACCTTTGCTGTGATATCATCACCTTTAGCAACGACATCTTCGACTTTTCCAAATGCCTGATCGGATAATTCCGTTACATGGATCAATCCTTCAAGGCCTGTGTCAAGTTCAACGAATGCACCAAACGCTGTGATTTTAGTCACTTTGCCAGTTACAAGAGATCCAACTGGAATTGTCTTCTCAATAGATTCCCATGGGTTATTTGCTAATTGCTTAACACCAAGTGTGATCTTTTTGCTTTCGCGATCGACAGACAGGATGATTGCATCGACCATGTCGCCTTTCTTAAAGACTTCAGAAGGGTGAGAAACTTTCTTGATCCAGCTCAAATCTGAGATGTGGATAAGACCTTCTACACCAGGCTCAAGTTCAACGAACGCGCCGAAGTTTGTCAGGCTTTTGATCTCTGCTTTAACGCTTGATCCCACTGGATATTTGCCTTCTGCATCATCCCATGGATTGGATTCAAGTTGCTTGATGCCAAGAGAAATTTTTCCTTCTTCTTTTTGGATAGAAAGAACAATTGCTTCTACATCATCGCCCTTGTTCACAAGTTCGCTTGGATCTGTGATGTTCTTTGTCCATGACATTTCAGAAACGTGGATCAGTCCTTCGATACCAGGTTCGATCTCGATAAATGCGCCGTAAGGGAGCAGGTTAACGATCTTACCTTTGACGTGTGTTCCTGGAGGATACTTCATTTCAATCTGATCCCAAGGATTAGATTCTTTTTGCTTAAATCCAAGAGCAACGCGTCCCTTGTCTTTGTCGACATTGAGGATCATTACTTCAATTTTCTGGCCGATTGCAACCATTTCTGAAGGGTGCTTGATTCTCTTCCATGTCATATCTGTGATATGAAGAAGACCATCAATTCCGTCTAGATCGAGGAATACGCCGAAGTCTGTAATATTCTTAACAACGCCTTCACGTACATCACCAGGTTGGATATGCTCAAGAACTTCAGCTTTCTTAGAAATTCTTTCAGCTTCAAGAAGTTCTCTTCTGGAAACAACAACGTTCTTGCGTTCGATATTGATTTTAAGAATTTTGAATTCGTAAGTTTTGTCAAGGTACTCATCGAGGTTCTTGATGCGCTTGTTGTCAATTTGTGAACCTGGAAGAAATGCTTCCATGCCGATGTCGACCATAAGGCCGCCCTTGACTTTACGGATAACTTTACCTTTAACGATCGATCCTTCTTCACAATGCTCAAGGATGTATTCCCACTGGCGCAGTCTTTCTGCTTTTTCACGGGAAAGAACGATCTGGCCGTTTGAATCTTCCGGTTGATCAAATAAAACTTCAATTTCATTGTCAAGGGTCAATACGGATGGATCGGAAAATTCAGAGATCGGCACGATCCCTTCTGATTTCAGGCCTACATCAACAACAACATGATCTTTTGTGATTTCTACGATCTTGCCTTTTAGAATGGTTCCTGGGGCCATCAACGATTGGTCGTCTGAAAGTGAGCTTCCTTCATTTTCCAGAAGGCTTTTAAAGAGTTCCGCATCCGTCTCTTGGAATGTAATATCGTCGACGATTTTGTTCTCGTCCCAGGTGTGTTTAGCTTGTTTAGGCATTTAAAGGTTTCTCCAAAGGTTTATAAAAAAGGGCCAATAATTGCGGGTAGGATCAAATGATGCTTGACGTTCTCGATCTGAAAAATGAGGAATTTTGCAGTAAGGAGAAGGGGCTATGACTAGACCCGCAAAACAGAGATAATAGCAGAGGTCAAAGAATATTTGCAACTATCAAGTTAACATTGTTATGCCCGAAGAAACTTACCCTTTGCTTTGTCCATTTAAAAGAACAAAATAGGGTAAGGGCAGGGGCAAGGGCAAGGGTAAGTTTAAAACAAGGGCGCTTGACTACAGCTGACTAATCCAGTATAAGAGCAGGCAAGTCAAATTGAAGATTTATCCATGAATACACTTGTCATGAAGTTTGGAGGAGCGGCTGTGGCCACTCCTGAGCATTTTTCTAAGATTGCGGATGTAATCCTGTCTCGCAGGAGTGAATTTCAAAGAATTATTGTAGTGATTAGTGCGATGGCAAAGGCGACGGATGAGCTTATTGCCCTTGCAAAACTTGTCAATCCGGAGCCTCCTAGGAGAGAGTATGACATGCTGGTCAGCGTGGGTGAAAGAATTAGTATATCATTACTTGCGATGGCCCTTGCTAAAAAGAACCAAAGCGCGATTAGTTTTACAGGGAGCCAGTCAGGAATTATCACATCAGACACCCATTCTGAAGCGCGCATATTGGAGATCCGGCCGCATCGGTTGATTCCTCACTTGGAAGATGGAAAGATTGTGATCGTAGCGGGTTTCCAAGGGGTAAGCAAGAAAGGGGAGATTACGACCCTTGGGCGAGGGGGCTCAGACACAACAGCAGTCGCGCTGGCAGTGGCTTTTAAAGCGAGCATGCAGTTTTATAAAGATGTTCCTGGAGTGTGCTCAGAGGATCCAAAAGTCAATTCCGCGGCCATGGTCTACCCTAAATTATCTTATGAAGAAGCCCTTGATATCGTGAATAAAGGCGCTAAAATACTACATCCACGTTCAGTTGAACTTGCCAAGAGAAATGGGATATCACTGCATGTTCGCTCTTTTAATGATTTGGATCCTTGCGGAAAATCCGGCACGATCATCTCGGGATCAGCAGAGAATTTACCTGTAGAGCCTTGCTATGAGACAGAGCATGTCTGAAAAGAATTATTTTAGGATTTCGACAACCTTTGATTCCCTCGGAGATCTTGCACCGGATCCTATATACGGGGAAGCGATCGCAAACGGGATCAATCACGCATTGCGGCAAGTGCTTCCAGAATCCTATTTTGATCCTCTTTGGCAAGCTGAAAGGCTCAAAGAGAATGTTCGAAAAAAATTATTGACTCAACTTCCTCTTGTTAAAACCACAGAGCGCGATCGTTTAATGTGTTTTTACACATTGTTTCGCTACCGGGCTAATGCATTCAAATTCTTTTTTGATCTTGTCAGCCAGTGGGTGATTCCGGGTAAGCGCTTAGATGTCGTCTTGGTTTATGCGGCTGATTTTAAGTTTCCGGAGCTTGGAGATGAAGTCTATACAGTTTGTGAGATCATTACGCAAATTGATAATCTAAATGATCGA
>CAZOAX010000097.1:0-7476 GCA_964577735.1 uncultured bacterium | reverse complement strand
GATAGATCTCCATTCGAAGCGACACATTGCTGATATAGGTTTCCGGAAGCCTTGCATCGACCTGAATTTCAATTTTCACATCGCTTAAGATTTGCGGAAGCTTGCCTTGCAGGGTCTTGATCGTACGCTGGAGCATTTTGCAATAAAGATGGAATCCAATCGAGGCCACATGACCGGATTGATTGATGCCAAGCATATCACCAGCACCTCTGATTTCAAGATCGCGCATGGCAAGTTTCATCCCGCCACCATAGCCGCTTGATTCAGCGAGGGCATCCAACCGTTTTCTGGAAAGTTCCGGCAGTGCTCTTAAGCGAGGCACAAGAAAATAAGCATATGCGCGCCTGTTCCACCGGCCTACCCTGCCTCTTAATTGATAGAGATCGGCAAGACCAAACCGGTCGCAGCGGTCAATTAAAATAGTATTGGCATTCGGAATATCAATTCCGTTTTCTACAATAGTAGTGGCAACCAAGATATCTGCCTGCCCGCTTTTAAATGCATGGAAAACAGTATCCAGTTCATCTGCATGCATCTGTCCATGACCGACTACAATTCGTGCATGCGGGACCATTTCCTTAAGTTTGGAAGCCACTTCAAAGATTGTATCGACCCGATTGTGAATATAATAAATCTGCCCATCCCGCGCAAGCTCGCGCATGAGCGCATTTTTCACAAGCTGTGGCTCAGGTTCAGCAATGACAGTTTTAATGGGAAGGCGGTCTTGCGGTGGCGAGCTGATGATCGACATTTCCCTTGCGCCCATCAAAGACATATAGAGCGTACGGGGAATCGGGGTCGCTGAGAGGGTCAGGCAATCGACACCTGTCTTGATTTTTTTAAGATGTTCTTTGGCTTTAACCCCAAATCGCTGTTCTTCATCGATGATAATCAGCCCAAGCTCTTTGAATTTAACATCCTGACTGATGACCCGGTGCGTTCCGACCACAATGTCGATGGAGCCTTCTTCAAGTCCTTTTAAAGTGGCTTTAATTTCTTTGGCTGAACGAAATCGGGAAAGAACGCCAATGCGAACAGGGAAATTAGCCATCCGGTCGACAAAGTTATCATAATGTTGCATGGCAAGAACGGTTGTCGGCACTAAAACAGCCACTTGCTTGCCGCCATCTAAAACGGCTTTAAAAGCAGCTCGCATGGCGACTTCTGTTTTCCCATAGCCGACATCCCCACAAACAAGCCGGTCCATCGCCTTGGGAGAGTTCATGTCTTTTTTAATGTCACGGATGGCAGCGAGCTGATCTTCGGTTTCAATGTAAGGGAACTCTTCTTCAAAGTCGCGTAAATCGGTACTGTCTTCCCGAAAAGCAAAGCCCCCCTTAAGTTCCCTTGTTGCATAAAGATTGAGAAGATCAGACGCATAGCCAAGAATGGCCGCTTGCGTTTGCTCTTTTGTTTTTTTCCATTTAGTCCCCCCGATCGTGTGCAATTTTGGCGATTCATCATGGGCGCCAATGTATTTGCTGATCAGGTAGGCCTGTTGAATGGGAACAAATAATTTGCCACTATCGGCGTACTCGACCTGAAAATATTCCCCTTCGATGCCAAGATTATTTTTTCTTTTCTCTATCCCTAAAAACTTCCCGATTCCCTGATGGAAATGCACCACAAGATCGCCTGGCTGCAGGTCATTGACTTCGACATAAGAGGAGTGGTAAGTGCTCCGCTGTTTTTGGCGCCGGATCTTGAATCTACCGCTGAGTTCGGTATAAGGAACCACCGCAAAAGAAGCATCCCCTAAAACAAAACCGCTTGAGAGATACCCTTCCTGGAAATGCGTGTCTTTTGGCAGATGTAGATCTTTTACCTGCTCTTGCAACTTTGTTTTTTCGGTCTCTTTATCGCAAAGGAAATAGAGATGAAAAGTGTCCCGTGGAAGGTTCTCTAATGAATGCAGAAGGTCATTTGCAGAATACTCTTCGATTTCAGGAAATAAAGTCTCTTGCAGCGTCTGGAATGGAGATGGAACCCGCAAGGCAGAAAATTTTCGATTGAAAATCTCAAAATTCATTTCCGATATGGTCGTATAATATCCCGGCAATGGTTTTGCTGTTGCTTCCTCAGATAGTTCTTCGATGTTTTGCGCGCTCAAATAGATCTTTTGATAGGGTGTCATCAATTTGAGCAAATCATCCATCCCAAAGAAACTGGGGCCGGCTCCTGTAAACTGCAAAAGAGAGGTGTACCGGTCTTCAAGAGCAAGCAGATCATCAAAAACGATAAGCGTATTATCGCCAAGATAATCCAGAATAGAGCTTAAATTAGATTCTTTCTGAATCAGTTCTAATTCCTGGCCCGGCATGATCTCTAAAGAACTGACGGTGTTGACAGATTTTTGTCCGATGGGATCATATGTCCTTAATGATTCAAGTTCATCTCCCCAGAATTCAAGTCGATAGGGATCTGGTGAAGACACTGGGAACACATCGATAATGCCTCCGCGGACAGCAAATTCGCCTTTATCGGAGGCTACAAGGCTCTTTTTGTATCCAATTTCCAAAAAGCGATCGATCGTTTCCTGAAAATTTAAAGGCTTACCAACCTCGCACTTAAATAGCAGTCTGGAAAAGCGTTTAGGAGGTAGAAGCTTTTGTAAACAGGCCTGAAGGCTGGAGATGACAATATGCGGAGTCTTGGATTGGTATATCTTATGCAAGGCATGATAGCGGTCTCCCACAATATCCGGGCTTGGCGCAATATTTTCTGATGGAAGCGTCTCCCACGCAGGAAAGTCTAAAATGGGGAGATCTGTAAAAGGTTTGAAATCCTGAAAAAGGCGCACTTCTTCCAAGCTTGCCCCGGTCAGAATCAAAATATTTTTCCCAGTTACTTCAGCAGCAATAGACGCAATCAAAGCTTTTGGACTATTCCAAAGCTTTTCAAGCAGGAGGGAATGCCCCTCTGTTAAGAGGGAACCGATCTTTTCTAAGCTGGAAGAATGGGGCAATTTCATGGGATAAAGTCTAACACCTTAAGCAGGGCAAGAGGGATCTTATCATAAGCTTTACCACCAGCCATCGCACCTTGCGGTTTACCACCGCCGCTGCCTTCGATCAGGACAGCAAGATCGCGCATGATCGCATCAGCTAAAATTCCTTTTTTCACTAGATCATCGGAAACACGGAGATAGATTTGCGCTTTTTGATTCTTAGGCGATCCCAAAAGAACCACTCCGCTCTTCAACTCTTTGATCAATTCTTCGGCTGTATTGCGCAGTTCATCTGGCTCAAAATCCCCTTCAAAAGCAATGACGGCAACATCACGAATATCCCGCTTTGTCTGCAATGCTTCTTTTTTCGTGGCACTTAGTTGCGTTTGACGGATCGCTTTTAATTGAGCAGAAAGTGCTTTATTCTCTTCTAAAAGTTTTTCGACCCGTTCTTGCAGTTTTGGCTCGATCACTTTAAGTGTTGTGCCAAGTTTGGCTAGTTGATCATCAGAGGCTCTTGCTAGTTGCTCAGCGCCCTCTCCGGTCACCGCCTCAATACGGCGAACGCCAGCTGCAATGCTGCTTTCCTTTTCAATTCTAAAGTAGCCAATATCGCCGGTATTTTCTGTGTGAGTTCCACCGCAAAGCTCTTTAGCATCTCCCGATTCAACAACGCGTACTTTTGAACCGTATTTTTCACCAAAAAACTGCTTGATATCTGCTCGATCTTTCACGGCATCATAAGAAAGTTCTGTCCATTTGACTGGATGGCTCTTGCGCACTTCAGCGTTGACGAGGTCTTCAATCTTACGAATTTCATCTTTTGTTAAAGCCTTATGATGGCTGAAGTCAAACCGCAGTCTCTCAGGATCCACAACGGAACCTGCTTGCTTGATATGGGCACCAAGAACTTGATGCAAGGCAAAATGCATTAAATGGGTCGCTGTATGGTTAGCTGCAATCTTCTTGCGACGCGCTGCATCCACTTTCAGCTCTACTTTATCGCCGACTTTAAGCGTTCCTCTTTCCAGTTTACCATCATGGGCAACGATCCCTTTAAATGGCGCATGGCAGTCTTCGACATCAAAAAGCGTATCGCCTGAAATAATACTTCCGATATCTCCCACTTGGCCACCCATCTCAGCATAAAAAGGTGTGCGATCAACTAGGACAATCGCCTCGTCCCCAGCAGCGAGGCTATCGACAAACTGCCCATCTTTGACAATTCCAAGAACGGTGCCTGAATCACAAGTGGCATCATAACCCACAAACTTCGTTTCACCATTTTTCTTCACAAAAGGCTCGTAAAGGCTGGAAGAGGCCACTTGATCGGTTGCTTTTCTAACAGCTCTTGAACGCTCTTTTGCTTCTTTTTCAAGCTTATGATAAGTAACTTCATCGATAGTCAAGCCACCGTCGATCGCAATCAAAGAGATCTCTTCAAATGGCAAGCCGTAAGTATCTTTTAACTTAAACGCATCTTCACCTGAAATTTCGCCTTTATGCATTTTAGCTTTTTCGATGATCTGATTGAGCAAATTGCCGCCTCTTTTTAAAGTCTTCAAGAAGCTCTCTTCTTCAATCGTCAGGATCTCTGCAATACGGGCCTGACCAGAAACAAGTTCCGGATAATCCGGGCCCATGATCTTGACCAGCTCAGGAAGAATTTTAGCTAGAAACGGTTCTTCAAAACCAAGCTGCTTGCCGTAGCGGCATGCGCGCCTTAATATCTTACGCAATACATAGCCTCGATCCAAATTACTTGGCTGCGCGCCATCTGCAATCGCAAAAGATAAAGAACGCAAGTGGTCTGCAATGACATGAAAGGCGGCTTTATTGGCATCCGAGTAAGGGACACCGGAAACCTCAGCTGTTTTTTCAATCAATGCTTTTAAGATATCTGTTTCAAAAACAGTTCCCACACCCATTTTTAAGCTAACCACACGCTCAAGACCGGCGCCTGTATCAATTGAGGGTTTCGGCAGAGGTGTCATGGTTCCGTCTTTGGAACGATTATATTGCATAAAGACAAGGTTCCAATACTCTAAGTACCGTTCTCCGTCAGTGTCTTCTTTTGGATTTTTGGCTTTTCCAAAACTTTCGCCTCTATCATAATAAAGCTCTGTACAAGGTCCACAAGGGCCCACATCGCCCATTGCCCAAAAGTTATCTTTTTCACCGAGTCTTGTAATGCGCTCTTCCGGGACATACTGCTTCCACAATTCGAATGCTTCATCATCATCAAGAAAGACAGTCGGAAAGATCTTTTCTGGCTCAAAGCCAAAAACGTTTATCGAAACTTCCCACGCAAACTGGATCGCTTCTTTCTTAAAATAATCCCCAAAAGAAAAGTTGCCGAGCATCTCAAAGAAAGTCAAATGACGACTGGTATGACCGACATTCTCTAAATCGTTATGCTTGCCACCGACTCGAATACATTTTTGGCTTGTCGCAGCTTTTGTGTAATCCCGTGGACTTTGGCCTAAAAACACATCTTTAAACTGGTTCATCCCGGCATTAATAAATAAAAGCGTTGGATCATCATGGGGAATAACCGGAGAGGAGGGTAGATTCGTATGATTCTTTTGTTTAAAATAAGCGAGGAATGCGCGTCTGATTTCTTGAGATAACATGGAAAACCTTTACTAAATGATAAAACTATTCTACTGAAAATAGAATAGTCTTACGAGAAGAAATCGATCTTAGCTTTTAGGTGTAAAGGTGTAGGAAAATAAACCGTACAGCGCGCCAGCACTCAAAGATGTGGTCAATATGCCATTTGCAATGCTGCTTAACCGTTCATCGATCGGCACACACTTGGTCAGTTCTAAAATAGTATTTTCTCTTGATAGAAGATCGAGTTTTGTTTCGATGCGTAGATTTACTTCATGATATAGTTTTTGATATCGACCCATGGGAGTATCTGGAAAACAGCTCTCTGATTCAAAGTTAATAAGGGCCTGACTTGAAACAAAATGAAGCCCCAGATTGAGCTGCTGATGGTTCAAAAGCCGAATAAATTCTGTCAGATCAATCATATCCATATCAGACTCTTCAATATCAGCTATCAACTTCCACGTTTTTTCATTAGATATAGAGGTCTCTTTTAATTCCGTAATGCGTTTTATGACTAAAGGCTGCCTCAATTCAATTCTGTTATTGATAGTTGTAAATGATTCACCAGTCCAAACAACATGGGAAATATCCTTTACGGCGCCCATGACATTTTTTACAACAGCTTTCGGCCCTTCTATTTGATGAATAGAGCCAAAACTCCAGTTAGATGGAATAAACAAAAAAACCTCATAATTTATTAAGTGGGGCGTTAATTATACCCCATCTAATCCATTAATTGCAATTCTTTTGGGTGGATTGATCCATCGCGTCACCCGAGGGTCTCTTAAACTTCCCTTTTTATAGCTATAATACTCATTATAAGTGAGGGAAGGGTCGATGCCGCAAAGACTTCTAAACCCAATCTGATAATCTTGAATATTTAATTTTACATTCAAAGCCACTTCATCGATGGCGTCGCTTACAGCTTGCGTCACATCACGGAAGTCCGGCAGGGCAGACCTGATTTGCGAGGGGATCACAAGTGTACTTAAGAAGACTTGTGTGCACAAACCAGATAATCCCGTTGACTTTCCAAGCAACCAATCATTTAAGCCTTCATTATCTTTAAGCTGCTGAACTAAATAGGATTCATCAGAAGTCAACTCATCCCATAGGTCACGGCTATGAATAAAAACTTCTGTCACACAATCTTCATTAAATGCGATGTAGACATCTCCCATATGCAGCATCAGTTCTCCGAAAACAACAGCTATCTCGCCGAGTGTCGTAATCAATAGAGCAATCCTTTCCATCCGCATTTTATGGGCATAGCGCACCTCATCTAAAAATTGAGGTAAAATTTTTGATTTAGATCTATTGATGTTAAAACGGTCTCCTTTAACCGGGATGTATTCCTTACCGGAAACAATGCGCCTGCATTTTTTATAAAGGGCTCGAAATTTATGAAGATCCTCCCCACAGCGCAAAATCGACAGACTCCCCAAAACGACGCGGGCCACCTGATCCAACACATTATTCTGCCCAACCGCAAGACTTAAAGCACTTCCAGCCGCAAATGAGATCGGATTATTTGCCATCAAATAAATTTTTCTGCACTTCAAGTAAAAACTACGAAAAATTTCAGCACACATCAGGAAAGAACCCTCAGCTGAGCTCATTCCGGGCGAGGCATAGCAAACCGCTTGATTTATTTGGGATGGAGACAGTATTTCTGACATAGAAGACCTTAATTTTTTAAAAGATTAATGAACATTATATTATCAAGTCCAAACCTATATGAGAAAATGAATGGCTTCATAAAAGAGAACGCTATTTCAGAACCTCTTCTTGAAGATTTTATATACGCCCATAGAAAAGATCTTGCTATTTTTGCAATCAAATCCTCTTATCAATGGCAAGAATTTGCCACCTGCATGCGCAAACGGTTAGATAAGACATCCAAGCTCTCTAAT
>CAZOAX010000096.1:0-7483 GCA_964577735.1 uncultured bacterium | reverse complement strand
CGATAAAATTGCCGCCTACTTTACTGTCAGAGAACAATGGACAAAACTTTATCGCATCAAACAATTCTCTAATTTCGCTCTCAGTTTTAGAGCTTTTAATAACAATATAATCTGCTCCCAACTTTAATGAGATATTGTTATGGCGAAGAGCTGCCTGAAGTTGTTGTATACCTTGTATACCATTTGTAAAATTGATCATATGTTCCTTAAGCGGTCTCGAGGAGACCATTTTTGAGGGTGTAGTGAATATCGCATAGTTTTGCGAGGTCCGGGTCGTGTGTGACCAGGATGAGGGTCTTGTTATTAGCTTTAGCGAAGTTGAGGAGAAGTTCGTGGATGCCTTGGGCGGTGGTGTGATCAAGATTGCCGGAGGGCTCATCAGCAAAGAGGATGTCAGGGTTGTTGCACATCGCACGGGCAATGGCAGCGCGCTGCTTTTCTCCACCGGAGAGTTGCTTGCCGAAGTGGTCTTGCCGAGCACCAAGGCCGACCTGATTGAGTAGTTTAACACCGCGGTTATAAGCCTCGCTTCCTTTATGCACGGGCTTTCGGGCGATCATAGCGGGCATATGGACGTTTTGGAGGACGGTATAGTCTTCAAGCAGATGAAAGGATTGGAAGACAAAGCCAATATGACGGTTGCGAATGTCAGCAACATTGTGATTTGTGACTTTTTGTCCGGCGATGAGGAGTTCCCCTTCTGATGCGGAGTCGAGAGTTCCAAGGATTTGCAGGAGGGTACTTTTGCCTTCACCTGAGCGCCCAGTGATCGCAACAGTTTGTCCCGGTGCAACAGATAACTCAATCCCCTTCAAAAGTTCAAGAGGCGTTGGATGGGTGAATCGTTTTTTGAGTTGTTTTGCTTTTAACATTATTCTGCCCTCAAAATGGCGGCCGGTTTCATCTGACTTGCTTTAACTGCCGGAATCAAGCCGGCAAGAAGGGAGATAACTCCTGTAGCAAGGAGGACAACGATAAGGGTCTCGTAGCTCATTGAAGTTGGCATTTGTTCGCCATAAAAGACGGGATTGAAGGCATCAAAACCTTGCATGCGTGAGATAAATCCGAGAATGGAATTAAGATTTTGCAATGTGAAGTAGGCAAGGACGGTGCCAAGCACAGTTCCAATTAAGCCCATCACGATGCCACAGATACCAAAGATCATGGCGATACTCTTGGATGTCGCTCCCATTGAGCGAAGGATGCCAATTTCTGTGCGCTTATCATTGACCAGGATGATCAGCATGGAGATTATGTTCGAACAGGCAACGATGATGATTACAGCTGAGATCAAGCTGAAGATGTTCTTTTCGCTGCTTAGTTGTTGCAGAAGGTCTTTAGCGTATTCAAAATCACGGAAGGTTTCAACTTTCCAATAGGCGCCGATTCCTCGCTTCTCCAGCTCATGGATCAGCTGAGCTTTGATGGCTACAGCATCCTTGATATTGTCAAAGCGGATATTGACCCCATTCGTCAATGGACTTGAATCTTGTGATTGTGCTGTCCGTATAGTCCGTACAAGTAATGGATTGGCAAGAAGGAATTTCCCACCGAGTGGGACTATGCCCGGATCATAAAAACCGGCAATGAAAACTGGAAGGCGTTGCTCCTGCACCATGCTTGCTGTCGGGGCGTAATAAGACACATATCCTCTGTCTCCAAGCAACACACCTGCATCTCGAAAGCTCTTCGGCGCTATCACCCCATGAAGACCCGCTTCTGCATCATAAGGGATCTTATAGAGATCGCCTTCTTTATAATAGGCGTAGGAAGTTAGCGAAGATGCTTTTTTGCTCAAATTAACTTCAGGATCGTCTTTTGTCTCATCCTGATAACCTGTTTTCACAAGATTATGGTTATTCTCATGATCTTTTAGCGTACTTGGCAGGAGAATTTTTCGATAGGATGGGCTGCCTTCTTCAAATGTCCCCAAATAAATCGGCTGAGACAGAAAGGACTGGGTCATTTCTTCTGCTTTTCGATAGCCCCGCACAAGGCGCAAGCGCAAATTGGCAGAGCTGACCTCATAATCTGTTGCTGTAATAGCAGGGACTGAGTGGATGGAATCAAAAAGAAGTTTGACGAGGTCTTTGTCCTTGTCTTGCGTTGGAAATCCGAGTGGCAATTCACTATCTTCCAGCTCATTATAAGGGTCTAGAACTTTAGCGTTCTTCTTCTCTGCGATCGAACGGAATGCGTAGTTACTTGCTTGACTATGATGATCGATCTGGTAGTAATAAGAGCGGAAATATTGTTCTGTCGGAGTAACTCGAACGGGGGCTGTCAAAGTGACGAGCTTATCGACCCATCCGTTTTCAAGGCCTTTTGTAACAGAGAAGAAAACAAGAATGAGCCAGATAACAAGGGAAATGACGATGATCGAGATCAGGCTTATGATAGAAACAGAAAGCTGCCGGCGTTTCGGCAGTAAATACTTCCACGCAACCGACAGCTCAAACAATGGTTATTTACTCTCTTTAAATTCCACATGTCTGCGGAGTGTAGGATCATATTTTGTCAGTGTAATACGTTCTTGTGTATTAGACTTGTTTTTCATTGTGTAGTAGCAGAAATCACTTTCTGTGCTTTTCAATTTGATTTTTTCACGTTTTGATGCCATGTTAGCTCCTATTAATCTCTGAAATTATGAATAAAAACAACCAAAAAATCAAGAAGAAAAGTGAATTTGGGTTTTAGCCTCTAATAGGCATAGATCGCTTGGTCCTGATTTTTGATAGAGTTGATAGCCAAGGCCGGCGATCATAGTAGCGTTATCAAGGGTTAAATTGAGTGCCGGCCAAACAGTTTTTAGCTCAGGGCACTTGATTTGAAACTGGCGACGGAGCTCCTGATTGTTAGTGACTCCTCCCCCAAAAACGACCATATTTGCCCCAGATTCGACTGCTGCCCGCTTTGTTTTTAAAATAATATCTTTGAAGGCAGCTTCCTGAAAGGAGGCCGCTAAATCGGCTTTAAACTTAGGATCGGTGTTGATGTCCCCTTCTTTTTTGGCATAAAGCACAGCTGTTTTAAGCCCGCTAAAGGAAAAATCAAGTGGGTTAGCCTTTACAGTTCCAGCTTTAAAGGAAAAGCGATGAGGATCGCCACTTTTGGCTAACTTTTCAACCTCCGGACCGCCGGGGTAAGGAAGGTTGAGCATTTTGGCGACTTTATCAAAAGCCTCTCCGACGGCGTCGTCGACTGTTTTACCAAGCAATTTATAGGTACCTAGCTCTTCGATTTTGATTAAGTTGGTATGCCCACCAGACAACACCACTCCGAGCGCAGGAAATTGCACCGGTTCATCACTGGACATGATGGCTGCGTAAAGGTGCGCTTCAACGTGGTTGACGCCAATAATCGGTTTATTGAGGGCAAATGCGATCCCTTTGGCTGTTTGAAGGCCGACAAAAAGAGGGCCGATCAGGCCAGGGCCGTATGCGACGGCAATTAAATCGATTGCATCTAGCGTGATGCCGGCCTTTTCAAGGGCTTCGTCTATGACCGGCAGGATTACTTCAATATGGCGACGGCAAGCAAGCTCAGGGACAACGCCGCCGTAGATGTTATGCAGGTCTACTTGTGAACTAATGACTTCTGAAAGGATCTTCTTTCCATCGACAACAATTGAGGCGGCCGTTTCATCACATGTACTTTCAATACCAAGAACAATCATGCAGGATGACCATTAAATGTGAGGGCGGCAGCAGCTTCATCTAAAATGTAAAGGGCGGGATTAGACTCGGTCCCCACATTCTGAACAGGAAGCAAGTCCCCTTCTTGTTTCTTAGAAAATACCCTTCTGATCATTTCGGCCTTTCCTGCGCCTAAAATATAAAGTACAGTCTTATACGATTCATTGATGCAATCAAACGTCACAGAAAGACGCCAAACATCCTTATCGGGTAGGAAATTGGCTATAACAGTTCTTTCCGGTGCATGCAGGCCATGTGTTTTTGGAAATAAAGAAGCTGTATGTCCGTCATCACCCATCCCAAGCATCATCAAATCAAATCGTTTGGATGGGATATGCTCCTGAATAAGCTTTTCATATTTCTTGGCATTTTCTTCCAGATCCCCAAGGCCATTCATAGGGAAAATATTTTTTTGCAAGATGGGCAATGCGCCAAAAGCCTCCATCGCCATCCGGTAGTTGCTAGCCGGATCTTCTTTTGAAACGGCACGCTCATCGCTCCAAAAAAGCAGAACTTTCGACCAATCCAAAGCATCAGGGCGCATCGCAAGGCCTGCATAAATGGCCTTTGGTGTGCTGCCTCCTGATAGCGCTACTGCAAAGTAGCCTTGTCGTGAAATAGCCTCATTAGCTGTATTGATCCAATCATCAATGGCATATAAAAGGGTTTGATCCTGATCCCCAGGAATGATCACCTTACGTTTGACATCGACTGAAACCTGTTTCATAAATCCCTCCAAGCTCTTCCATCACCATTGATCATCACATTTGCACATTCAGGCCCCCAAGATCCTGCCGGATAGTTCGGGAAGTGTTCCTCAGTCACTGATTTCCAATGCTCTAAAAGCGGTGTCAGCAACTTCCAGGATGAGATCACTTCATCTATCCTTGCAAATAATGTGCTATCCCCTGCCATGCAGTCACAGATTAATCTTTCGTAAGCTTCAGGTGTAGTGGCTCCAAAATATTCGCCGTACCGGAAGTCCATTTTAACTGGTTTAACTGAGCTTGTGGTGCCTGGTATCTTACAGTTAATTCCGAGAGAAATTCCTTCGTCCGGCTGAATACGGATCACGATCACGTTGGCTTTGAGTTGCTGGCCGACTTGTTTAGAAACAAACCCAGGTACATTTTTAAAAGTGACAGCAATCTCGGTTGCCCTTGTTGGAAGTCTTTTTCCGGCACGTAAGTAGAATGGCACTCCTGCCCAGCGCCAGTTATCGATAAAGAGCTCAAGCGCCACATAAGTTTCAACATTAGACTTAGGGTTAACATTATCTTCTTGCCGGTAACCTTTGACCTCTTCCCCTTTGACCATGCCAGGGCCATATTGGCCTCTTACTGCATGCCTTTTGAAGTCAAGCGGGTTAAACGGCCGAATAGAATCAAGAACCTTCACCTTCTCATCATGTATTGCAGATGGACGCATCGACGCCGGCGCCTCCATCGCTACGAGTGAAAGCAGCTGCATCATGTGGTTTTGCACCACATCGCGCAACATACCAGCTTCTTCCCAAAACTTTCCACGTGTTCCAATACCGATATCTTCTGCAACCGTAATCTGAATGTTATCGACATGATGGTTGTTAAAAAGAGACTCGAAAATCGTATTACTGAAACGGAATGTAAAGATGTTTTGTACTGTCTCTTTACCCAAATAATGGTCGATACGGTAGATTTGGGACTCATGGAGATGTGCTGTCAGGTCTTTTTGTAATGCGATTGCCGAGTTCAAATCCTCACCAAACGGCTTTTCAACGATCACTCGCGACCATTTTTCTTTTTCATTGGCAACATTATAGACAAGATTGTGCTGAGATAATTTTTCTACAATAAGAGGGAAGTAACTAGGGGGTACTGAGAGATAAAATACCCGATTGCCTTTCGTGCCCTGTTTTTTATCCAGCTCATCCAGCTTTGCTTTTAAACTTTCGTAGCCGGCATCATCATGGAACTCGGACTGATGATAGAATAATTGTTCGCTAAAATGGTTCCAAAGCGGTTCATTCACAGGTTTAGTATGAGAAAAATCATTGACGGCATCCTTCATTTCTTCACGGAATTGCTTGTCTGTCTTCTCTCTTCTTGCAAATCCAACACAAGCAAAATTGGTAGGAAGCTGCTTATCGCGCGCAAGATTGTACAAGGCCGGAACGAGTTTTCGGCTTGTAAGATCCCCTGTTGCCCCAAATATGACCAAAATGCACGGGTCAGGTGTTTTTACTGACTTTGTACCAGATGATGACATGATTTACCTCTTAGCGTCCAAATAACTTTGCAAAATAATAATTGCTGCTACACTATCGACCACTTGCGCACGTTTTTTACGCGTTAACGAACTTTCAAGCAAGGATCTTTCCGCCTGCACTGTAGTCAAGCGCTCATCCCAAAGTATAATGGGAATGCTTGTTAAAAGCTTTAATTGATCAACAAAATGGTGCACTTCATCAGCTAAAAGCCCTCTTTTTCCATTCATCATCAAGGGCATGCCGATCACAAGCAGCTCGATCGTACAGTTCATTTTCACCATATAGGCGTCCAAGACTGTCACAAACTTCGCAGCCGTTTTATCCGCTTTTTTTTCGTTTTTAAGCGTCTCCATTGGAGTTGCGATCAATTTTGTCGGATCTGAAACGGCAAGACCAATTCTTGCCATTCCATAATCGACTCCAACAAAGCGGGTCTCTTTAGCCATGTGTCTTCACTTTATGATCGATCATCGCTTGCACAAAATCTCTGAACAAAGGATGCGGAGCGATCGGTTTTGATTTAAACTCAGGATGAAATTGAGCGCCAAGCATCCAAGGATGCCCTTTGATCTCTGCAATTTCACATAGGCTTGCATCTTGCAAAGTTCCTGTCACATTAAATCCAGCTGACACCATTTGATCTAGATACTTATTGTTGAACTCGTAACGATGGCGGTGTCTTTCTGAGATAACGGGTGTGTTATAGGCTTTTTTCGCCAAGCTATCGGTTTTTAATTTACATGTATAGGCTCCAAGGCGCATCGTTCCGCCAAGATCCATGACATCTTTCTGCTCGCTCAGCAATGAGATCACAGGATTTTTGGTATAAGCGTCAAATTCTGTTGAATTGGCATCTTCCAATTTCAACACATGACGGGCAAATTCAACAGCCATCACCTGCATACCAAGGCAGATACCAAAATAAGGGATATGCTTTTCACGGCAGTGTTTAGCTGTCATGATCTTTCCAAGCCAGCCTCGTTCCCCAAATCCACCCGGAACTAAGTAACCGTCACAATCTTCCAGCTGAGATTCAATGGATTTAGTCAGATCAAGCTTATCAGACTCAATTTTCTTGATCTCAAGCTTATAACCTGCGGCCAAAGCTCCATGATGAAGTGCCTCTAAAACAGATTTATAAGCATCTTGATGCTGGACATATTTACCCACAAGACCCACTTTGACAGTGCCTTTCGGCTTTTTTATCGTCTCAATGATCTTCTTCCAGTCCGCCAAATCTACCTTTTTATTTGGAAGCCCAAGCAGCTCTGTAACAGTTGTATCAAGTCCTTGTTTTTCCAAGTCCATAGGAACTTCATAAATGCTATGGGCTACATCCGGTTCTTCAAAAACCGCTTTTCTTGGGACATTGCAAAACAAGCTGATCTTGTCCATGACATCGTCTGAAAGCGATTTTTCACAACGGCAAATGATCAAATCAGGCATCAATCCAATTGTGCGTAGCATTTGCACTGAATGCTGGGTCGGTTTTGTTTTCACTTCGCCGGCAGTTCTCAAATATGGCACGTAGGTCAAGTGA
>CAZOAX010000095.1:0-7535 GCA_964577735.1 uncultured bacterium | reverse complement strand
CGCCGATCTCACCTTAAGTTTCCCAAGTTCTTTATGGGAAGGTAAAAATGTGAAAATATTAGACAATCAAGAATTAAAGTATACTAATCAAGGGAAGATTGGAAAATGTTTCTCTGATGCAAAAGCCTATACAAAAGGTTTTGTCAATCCATTTGAGTATAGCATTGGCATCCCTATGTTTTTAGGGGTGAAGCTCGCTGAAACTGCTGTATCTGCTGTTGCATTGCCATTTGATCTCATTGGAAAAGGACTAAAAGCTTCAGCCCTGGAAATAGACTCCGTCGCTAAAACCTATAACAAGTTAAGCCGAGAGCAGCTGAAAACATTAACAACTATTGATGAGACTACTTTTGAAGTTAAAGAACTGGAAAAAAGGCTTAGCAAATCGGAAATGACACTTGATGAGCTCAAAGACCTTTACACTTTCCTAGATGAAACAATCCAAGAAAGCCCAAGTGAAATCATCAAAAGCAATTATAAGGGTCTTGTATATATCATTAGACCTTTATTCATCCAAGATCAGGTTTATGATCATTTTTTTAACGCGTATGAACAAGCTCACCCCCAATACTCTATGCGATTGAAGAACTTGCAAAAATACATTGGTGAATATGAAGCGACTCTGAATCAAGTGGCTGAAAAAAAAGAAATGATCGAAACATTAATAATCAAAACTGCAGAATTTGAACCTGCGGTTCACAACCTTATTAATCATGTACAATGAGTATAACTCCCACTCAGCCCTGCTATGTTGACCCCTACTACATAGCAGGATGTAACCCCCGTTCCACGGAAGAAATTGCAGATGGTTGCTTAAGCTTTCCAGCTGAATTCTGGGGTGGAAAATCAATTGAAATCATTCAAAATGACAACACTTTTGAAGTCCGTTATGGCGAGCGTGGATGCATGAATCAAGTATTCTCAAATGCAATGGATTTTTTAAGAACAAGCGGGCTTGATGTTTGTACTTTTCCTACCTTTATCGTCTTAGGTGCAGGATCTTTAACTGCATATCTGACAACGCGTCCTTTTGAGTGGATAGGACAATGCCTGAAATACAGAGCTTTGAATACGGATCTGGCAGCTAAAGCCTATAACGATCTTGCTGCTAAACACCTTCAAAAGGTACAAGAGCTTGAATCCTATTCAGCTCTATTGAAAACTAAAATGATTTCAGAAACATTCATTATAGAATTATACAAAGCCTTGAGCAAAAGAAGATATCGTCTTTCAGAACCAAAAAAATTCAATCTGGAAATTCAATCGTGCTCTATCGATTTAATTGCACATCCATTCACAAACAACCTCACAAACGACTATGAGATTTCATCCCTTTCAAAACCCATCTTAGGATTGCCTGTTTGCCACAGCACCCTTGATAAAAAGATGTCTATGAAAGAAATCAAAATCCAAGACCTTCAAAAGCAAATGGATGAAAAAGATCACTTGCTGAATGATGAGAAGAAAAGGTTTGAAGAGGACGTTAAAGGTCTTCTTCATGACGATGAACTAATTCCCTTGTTTAAGGCCTGACAGAATGCATAGGGTTGGTGACCATCTTTATATTTCAGGAATGCCGACTTGTTCTCTAGCTGAAAAAATAGCCGATTCATGCTTAAGTTTCCCTCGGCATGTGTCATCCATTTTAACAGTGGAACTCAGCATGGAAAATATGGACTTCAAAGTGGATTATACCGCTCAGGGCTTCATCTTTGAAGCGTTTAAAAAGATGAGTACATTTTTAGCAAGGAAAAATGATAAACACAATTCAATCCTTTACTCTGCATCGATGACCCCAGTCCATATAGGTGCCAGCACTGTGTGCTTGATCACAGAGCTCGTATCGAAGCCTCTTGAGCTTATCGGCAAATATTTGAAAAATAAAGCTTTAGAGATGGATCCGGATGCAAAAACTTATAACAGGCTCGCTGCAGACCACATTCAATTATTGCTCGAACAAGAGGCGACACTACATGGAATAGAAACATTAAAAAAAGAACTAGAGCCACTTTTGATTGACGAACAAATTTATAATTTAGCGCTTGAAATGACAAAAAACTATCCTGTAGGTTTTATTAAAGCAATACTTGCACTTGATTCAATTTCGATAGTGCTGATCCTAAAGCCTATCTTACGCGATGATGTGATCGAAGATTATGAAATCACAACAACATCCTCCATTCTGACTAGATTGCCTACAACGCGAAATACACTTGGCCATCATATCCATTCCCAAAAGGAGATCATTCAAGACCGTGAAAGCCAACTTGTTAGGAAGTTAACACAATTTGGAATGGCATCGCAAACCTTCCAAAATGCAATTCAAGAATTGATAAAGCCCAATCTTTAAGTGAACCAAAGCTCAAACTGCAGGAAGGCTTGTTCTAAAAACATCTTATAACCGTAAATAACTCGGCATCCCTTCAATTTGGCAGCCATTAGAAAGGGTGTATCTTTGGGTTTAGATGTAATATCCATTACAAGTGCATTTGATAGGATCTCGTCTTGTGTGATGGGAAATGCAGGCGTGCAATTGATCAGAACATCGTAAGAAGCTGGAACTGAATGGCTTGACTGACAAGAAAACCGGCCAGCCAGTTCTTGCGCCCTTACTTTATCCCGATTGACAAGAGTGACTTGAGCCCCTCTTTTAATCGCCTCAAAGGCAATGGCTTTTGCAGCGCCACCAGCCCCTAAGATCACTAGATGCTTTCCAGAAACCGGGCATTCCTTTTCGATAGCATTCAAAGCTCCTTTCCCATCGGTGTTAAAGCCATGTAGCTTTCCATCCTGAATGAGAAGAGTGTTTACCGCTCCAATCTCTTTTGCTTCAGGATCAATCTCATCTAAATATGGGAGGATTGTTTCTTTATGTGGCATCGTTACACTCAGCCCGGAGAATAGATTTTTTGCGAGCGGCAAAAATCCATCAAGGTCTGTCACTTGCATTTTAACATAGATGGCATTCAATCCCATCGATTGCATATAGCAATTATGCGTCTCGTTGCTGATACTCTTATCGACAGGATCTCCGATAAGGCCATAAAGGCGCGTATCGGAATTGCAACGGTACATTTCCTCTATGGTCAGTTGTCCCGGAGCCGTTTTATGATGTTCATCAAGAGCTGCATAAGTTATTCCAGGAGTAAGTATACGCGTAATTTCACCAAAAGTTCCCATGCCTATCGCAATCACATCGGGTCTAGATCTCCCAAAAGCTAAAATACGTAGAGCTTCAACCAAACTTTTTGGCGTAACTGCAATCTTATACAAATCTGCAGGCGTTTTTTTCATTTCCAAGTATAGAGCTTCTAGATCAGGCATCTTATCAAAATCATGATGCGAAAGAATGAGTTTAGTCCCTGAAGGCACTTCCATACCATGTTCTGAATCAATATATTCTGGGAAAATGTCCGGAAGCTCCTTAATTTTAAAAATCATAGGAATCGAAAAGGACGCACGAATCTCTTTCAGGTCGATTGATCCAATTAAATCTAGGCGCAACTCAACCATATCTGCTTTTAAAGAAATCGCGCGTTCAATCTGCTGTTTAACATCAGGTCCTTTAATCACGACAGCAATCATCATTCATCCACTCTATCGCTTTTTTGATAACAGGTTCTTCAACGGGAGTGCAGTAGCATCCTTCAAAGCTCATCGGCTCACCAACACCTTTGATCAGAGCAAAACGAGGAGTCCCTTTTAATGATTTTTTATCCGTTCGCATGGCCTCGATAATAGCATCTGATGAGAATCGATAAGAAAACTGCAAAGGTAGTTGGTAGTGCACGAGAATTTTTTTTATGCGCGAGACAACCTCATGCTCTAAAAATCCAAGTTCATAAGAAATATAACTTTCCACAAGCAAGCCGACTGCCACAGCTTCCCCATGTGACAAATGGTAATGAGTTAACTTTTCAAGGGCATGACCAATAGTATGTCCAAAGTTCAATAATCGCCGAAGCCCCATTTCCTTTTCATCTTTTTCAACAATTTCTTTCTTAATTCGGCAACTTTCTTCAATCGCTTTTTCCAGCAAATTAAGCTCTAATATTTGAGCATAGTTTTCTTCTAAATACTCAAAAAAGCCCGCGTCAGCGATCAAACCATGTTTGATCATCTCCACAATACCACATGAGAGCTCTTTTTGAGGCAAGGTCTTTAAAACAGACGTATCGATGATCACTTTCTTTGGCTGGTAAATCGCACCGATTAGATTCTTTCCTTGTGGGACATTGACACCTGTTTTTCCTCCAATACTGGCATCCACCATCGCAAGGAGCGTTGTCGGCATCATCACAAGTGGCACGCCCCTACAATAAGTCGCAGCTAAAAAGCCCCCCACATCGCATACCACCCCACCCCCAAGCGCAATCACGCACGAATCCCGCCCAAATCCTCTTTCAAGCAATTGATCTTCTAGCTCTGCTTTTGTTTCACGTGTCTTATAAAGCTCCCCTCCCGGAAACGAAAACACTTCAATATCAAGACCAGAACCCTTAAAAGTATCACCATACAGCTCTTTCACCCGATCATCGGTAATGATGGCAAATTTCGATGCAAGCCCTTTCAAAAATGAAACTTGCCGATTCAAAGATCCAAATTCTATTGTGTAATCTTCTGTCTCTTTCTCAATCTCACACTTCATTTTGTTCACTTGGGGTTAAAGAGTATTTCAGCATTAACTTAAGAAAAAACGCAGAGGCGGGGAGGCGCAGAGACGCAGAGGGAGAACATTTTTTTGTGCTCTTACGAGCACAAAAAAGAGTCTGTCGAGAAGAAAGGAACTTTCTTCTCGATTCTCTGCGCCCCTGCGTCTCTGCGCCTCTGCGTTTATTTCTCAACTTCATCTTTTCGAGCTTCTGTTAAGTAAAACGGCATCGGCCAATACTAAGGCTGCCATGGCTTCTACAACCGGCACAGCTCTGATTGCCACGCACGGATCGTGCCTTGAGCCTTCCGGTAGTTCAAAAATGGCCTCTTTTCCGTTTCTGTCAAGCGTCTTAAGTTCTTTCTTAATGCTGGATGTAGGCTTAAATGCAACCCTCCCCACAATCGGCATGCCGGTCGATATACCACCGAGAGTACCCCCTGCATAATTAGTTGCAGTTTTAACTCCATCATTTTGAATAAAACTGTCATTATGCTCAGAGCCTTTCATGGCTGCAGCACTAAAGCCGGAACCAATTTCAAACCCTTTGGAGGCGGGCAAGCTCATCATGGCAAATGCAAGCTTAGCTTCCAATTTGCCATACACAGGGTCACCTAAGCCAACAGGTACCCCAAGAGCCGTAAACTCTACAATCCCACCAACAGAGTCTCCATCGGCTTTTGTTCTTTCCAATAATGCCACAATTTCTTCACTTTCTGTTGCATGCCCAACCTGTTTAAGATCAGCCTTAATCTCAATGCCGTATTTCTCAAGGAACTTTTTAGCAATCGCACCGGCAGCTACTCGACAGGCTGTTTCCCTTGCTGAAGCTCTGCCTCCCCCCCGATGATCGAAAATGCCGTACTTTTCAAGATAGGTGTAATTCGCATGTCCGGGTCGCAATAGATCTTTTATCGGTTCATATTTGCTGGAATCGACATTATTGTTGGCAATTTGCAATGAAATAGGTGCACCAGTTGTCTTCCCCTCAAACACTCCTGAAAGGATTTGCACGCGGTCATCTTCTTTTCGAGGTGATGTGTAAGGGTTATTGCCGGGCGCGCGTTTGGCTAAAAAAGTATTGATCTCTTCTTCATCTATCTCAAGGCCGGCCGGACACCCATCTAGAACGACGCCGATTGCAGTCCCGTGAGATTCTCCCCAAGTGGTGATTTTAAATAGCGTTCCGAATGTATTGCTTCCCATATTATTTTGATCACTTCTTTAGTTGATAGTTGATAGGCATCGATATGCAACTCGGCATACTTTTCATATATAGGTGACCGTTTTTCTTCTAGTTCTTTAAACGTCTCCTCGGAGGTTGCAAAAGCTGGAATTCCTTTCAGACAATTGCGGCTCCAAAGAATCTTTAAAGGAACTTTTAAGTAAACCACAAGACCCAAAGACTGTAAATGAGTAGCATTTTCTGCAAGAGCACCTCCCCCAAGGGAAATGACCGTTCTCTCTACATTTAAAGTCTTGATTTGCTCTTTTTCCATTTCACGGAATTTAAGCTCACCATGTGCCTGAAAAAGCTCACGACAGGAACCACCATAAGCATTCACAATCAACTGATCTGTATCGATAAAGTCCCAACCAAGGTTTTTTGCAAGTTTTTTACCAATCGTTGTTTTTCCGCTTTTAGGCATGCCACAAAGGATGATATTCATGCTAAATAGGCTCCAAGAGCTTGAAAGTCTGTTAAAAACGAAGGAAATGTCTTGGCGACACACGCTACAGGTGAAATAACCGTGTTGCCTTCTGCCCCAAACCCTGCCACAGCAAGTGACATGGCCATCCGGTGATCATGGTAAGAATGTACAAATGTTCCCTTGAGCTCAGATTTTTTTATCTGCAATCCATCTGGTGTGACCGTTAATTTTGCTCCCATTTTTTGTAGCTCATTTGCAATACCCTCAATACGATTGCATTCTTTTTGTCTTGCTACCTCTGCATTACAAATATGGGTCTCGCCTTCTGCATAACATCCTAGAACCGCCAGAATAGGAAGGGCATCGATATCATTGTTGATATCGGCCTTGCAGCCCTTGAGAGTACTTTTTCTCACTTGAATGGAGTTACGCTCGTAAACAAAATTGGCTCCCATCTTCTCGAGTAAGAAGATCAATTCTTTATCCCCTTGGGCATCCTTAAGGTCCACATTGTGGACCTTAATTTCAGAGCCTGTGATCAAGGCTGCTGCTATTGGAAAGGCAACCGAACTTAAATCCCCCGGCACATGATATTCAAATGCCGGATAATGGCCATCTTTAGAATCCTTTAGCCACTCACGCGTCAAATCTACCCAAGGTTTTTCGCCGGGATTTTTCACGACAATCTCTACAGGACCTGACGCAAATGCCGAAGCGATCAATAAAGCAGATACATTTTGTGAATCACTGCCATCAATTGTAACAATGCCGGGCTTGATGGGTCCTTGAATAATTACAGGAGCATATCCATCTCCACGCATCGATGTGGCTTTTACACCTAATTGCGATAGACCATCGAGCAATGTGTGCATAGGGCGATTATGGCGAATGGAATGATCACCTGTAATTACAACGGGTTTTGAGGAAAGCGCACCGATCGCAGCACAAAAGCGGAGAACGATCCCGGAATTTCCCGCATTGATCACATCTTCTGTGTGGGTGATTTTTCCATCGATCCCTTCGATCTCTAATCGATTGGGAAACGTATGAATTTTTGCACCAAAAAGACGGCAGGCATTGATCATGGCTTCCGTATCTGGCGAATGTAAATAATGATGAACGACACTTTTGCCTGTCGCTAAACTTGCAAACAGGACCGCACGCAAAGTTTGCGACTTAGAGGGCGGAATGGTGATCTCGCCCTTTAATACAGATTTTCTAACACTATATTC
>CAZOAX010000094.1:5543-7569 GCA_964577735.1 uncultured bacterium | reverse complement strand
CCTTTAATAAAGGTCGTCTTCCCGGCCGCAAGATCACCAAAAAAGCAAACTGTACGAGGCCCTTGGATCAGCTCCCCTAATTTTTTTCCCAAAGCAAATGTATCTTCAGGGCTATCTGAAAAGAAGATCACTCGGATTCAATCCACCTTGTCACATAGGGAAGAAACTCTTCAATTTCAGCCATGTTTTCTACAAATGCAGTAATTTTATCTTCACCAAGCTGACGCTGGAGGAAAGTCAGGAACGTCGATTCAATTTCGAAACGGTTTTGATTCTGCACTTCAAAAAGAGTCAATGGCTTCAAGTAGTTCTTTTTAAAGTCTTCAATCACAGCTTCTTTAGTGCTGAACAGCTTTCCATTCAAAACAGATGAATAAACAATCTTCGTGATCGGATGCTTTGGTTTTGCTTTGGCCACATAGCTCTGAATCACTTCAGCGTCTTCAGAAACAAAAAACCGCTTAGACTTCAATCCGCCCACACGTTCTGTATTTTCTGGACACTTCTCTACCCAGTCATAAATGGCGTCTTGAGGGTTTGGATGCGTGTTATCGCCAAATACTTTCCCTGTGAATGGGCAGATATAGATTTTTTTCGTTTGATCATTGACGCTTAGCTGCCCAAGTGTAATTTTAATTTCAGCTTCGTGCCATAGCTTATTTTCTTTCTCAAGTTCCTGGACTGCTTCATCTGCACCTTGGTAAATGATCTTATCCCGAACAAACACCACTGGGTTCAAATTATATCTCTTTTCAACGTAGAATAGATAAGTATTAACGAGTTCTGCGCCGGGATTGGCATGCAAAAAACCCTTTAGTTCTTTTTTCAAATCTTCTGAAATAACAGTGCTAGCCATAATTTTATCCTTGGGAATATTTGAAATGAGCGACAATATTAATCATCTACTTTACCTGAGATTCTTCGTAAGATCAAGGATTTTATCCCGCCTTTCATTGAGCTTGGCAGAGTCGCATCTCAACCGAACGGGATGGTCCCAAACAGTGGCCGGCCAGGCAGGATCATTTTCATAGCGCGCGATAATATGAATGTGCAACTGAGGTGTTTTATTCCCAATGGCGGCCACATTGATCTGATGCGGCTGAAATTCCTGCATGACAATTTTTTGCAAGAAATCCAGCTCTTTCATTAATTGCAGTTGGTCCTTCTCCTCTAAATCCATCATACGGGAAACCCCCGGCACTCTCGGAACAAGAAAAAACCAAGGGTAATACGCATCATCCTCCATCAGCAAGCGACAAAGAGGCAGATCTGTCACAAAAATTTTTTGATTTAGATTAGGATGCAGAGAAAATGTCATAAGCTCAGCCTCTCCAAGTAAAAATCGGGTATATCTTCGTGTTCTCCGCCTGAGAACATCCCCGTTTCCGTCAAAAGCAGCGCCTTCATCCCAAATTGCTTAGCTCCCCGAATATCAGTTTCCGGAGTATCCCCAATCATCAATATCTCTGACTTGTCAAAAGGAAATTTCAACATTGCAGCTTCATAGGCATTGGAATAGGGCTTTCCAATATAAAATACTTTACCGCCCATTTTAGAAAACGCCTCGGCAAACGACCCTTGCCGGATCACCGCTTGTGGTGGATTTCCCTCATAAACACGTTTGTCCGGATTTGGGCAAAGCAAAGGCCGTCCGGTTTTGACTGCTTTTTCGATTAATGGCAGAAAAACATCCACGCTGAGCTGATCTTTATTTTCAATACGGGGAATACCGGCATAGATAAAGTCTGCTTCTTCTAAATTAAAAGTTTCTGAATACTTGGTCCCTTCAAATAAGTAAGGGTGTGATGAGATCGGAGAATGAGTGTCTCCTAAAACAAAGTAAGTATAACGTGGAGTCTCAAAAGGAAGATCAGCTTTTAAAAATTGTTTTCTTGCAATTTCACCAGACGTCACAAAAAAATGATAATGCACTCCTTGTATAAATCCATGATTTGAAATTTTATGCATCTCTTTTAACGGTAACTGCGTTGAGTTCGATAAAATCCCAACTGTTTTACCAGAATCG
>CAZOAX010000094.1:0-5533 GCA_964577735.1 uncultured bacterium | reverse complement strand
TAGATCCTGGTATCGCCCCTTTTGCATCGCCGCCCCAGAAAACCCCAAAGGCGTCCAATAAAACCCCTCGAAAGGGTTCGACTATTTTTTTAAAATCCATCAGATAATAATATCACAAATGTGTTATATGGTGGTTATGAAATTATCCATTCAGTCGCTTGAAATTCCGGGATATGAAAAAGTCATTGAAGCGATCCATCCACCCTCTGGGCTCCATGCGTTCATCGCCGTCCATAACACGTCGCTTGGCCCAAGCCTTGGCGGCATGCGGATGTATCCATATGCATCGCGAGAAGAAGCGCTCGAGGATGTGCTCCGTCTATCAAAAGCCATGACATTGAAATCCGCTCTTGCAGAAACAGGTCTTGGCGGGGGCAAAAGCGTTCTGATTGGCAACCCCAAAACAGATAAATCTGAAGCTTTGCTTTTAGAATTTGGCGAAGCTTTAAATGCGTTAAACGGCACATATATCGCAGCAGAAGATGTCGGCATTTCGGCAAGTGATTTAATCACTGTCCGGCAAAAAAGTCCTTATGTGGCAGCACTTCCCATCCCTGGAAGCAGTGGAGATCCGAGCCGTTTTACAGCTTTTGGAATCTACCAAGGCATGAAAGCTGTTGCCCATTCTCTATTTGGGACAGATGAATTAAAGGACAGATCGATTGCTATTCAGGGGCTTGGAGCTGTCGGATCCAAACTTGCTCATTTTCTTTTTTGGGAAGGAGCCAATTTGACTCTTTCTGACTTAGATGAAGAAAAGCTCTTTGCAGAATGCACGTTACTTGGTGCTACTCCATGCAAGCCCCAAAAATTTTTTGAACTTGATGTCGATATCTTAGCCCCTTGTGCACTTGGTGGGATCATCAATCCAGAAACCTTACCCAAGTTGAAATGCAAAGCAATCGCGGGTTCAGCCAACAATCAATTGAAAACTTTTGAAGATGGGATCGAACTTGCTAAGAAAAAAATTCTTTATGCCCCTGATTTTGTGATCAACGCAGGTGGCATCATCAATGCTTCCTCTGAATTCATGCCCGGTGGCTACGACCCCAAATGGTCGCAAAAAAAAACCGCCCGGATCTATCACACCCTGCTTGAAATTTTTAAAACTTCTAAAGAAACCGGCAGAGCACCGGTAGAAATCGCTCATGCGATTGCTGAAAAAAAACTTGCAAGTCACGCCTAAATCCTTCAAAATCATTGCCATGAATACCATTTTATCCGAACTCAAGTCTAGATTTACCAAAGCTGCCCTTCTTGCCTTTCCTGAAATCCATGCTCCCATCGATATCACGCAAAGCACGCAAGAAAAATTCGGTCACTATCAGTGCAATAGCGCGATGAAGATTGGCAAGCTTTTGAAAAAAAACCCGCGCCAAGTTGCAACCGAGCTCATCGAAAAGCTTGATCAAACAGATTTGATTCAAAAAATCGACATCGAAGGCCCAGGATTTATCAATATCACACTCTCGACATCTGTAATCAACCAATCCGTTCAATCGCTCTTAAAAAGCATTTCACTCGACTCAACAAAAAACCGTATCATCATCGACTTTTCCTCCCCCAATACAGCCAAAGAAATGCATGTCGGACACTTACGCTCGACCATTATCGGTGATTGCCTGGCACGTGTTTTTGAATTTTTAGGCAATGATGTGGTCAGACTGAACCACATCGGAGACTGGGGCACAGCCTTTGGCATGCTAATTGCCTACATCAAGCTCCATCATCCGCATGTGATTGACTCTAAGGAACCAGCGTCCTTAACAGACCTTGTATCCTGGTATAAGCAGAGCAAAGCCGAATTTGATGCCGATCCCCAATTTAAAAAAACCGCTCAGGAAGCTGTCGTTGCCCTGCAAGGTGGCGATCCAGACTCACTAAAAGCATGGAATGTGATCTGCACTATCTCCTCAAAAGCCTATCAGGAAATTTACGATCTCTTAGACATCAAGCTTATCGAACGCGGCGAATCTTTCTACAATCCAATGCTTGCTCCCGTTGTGGCAGAACTGGAAGAAAAAGGGCTCATCACCCTTTCAGATGGAGCTAAATGTATCTTCCTTGAAGGCTTTAAAAACCGCGAAGGCAATGACCTGCCCCTCATGGTTCAAAAATCCGACGGTGGATACAACTACGACACAACTGACATGGCCGCAATCAAGCATCGCATCTTTGATGAAAAAGGCGATCGACTGATCTACGTCACAGACCAAGGACAGTCCACCCACTTCCAAATGATCTTTCAGGCTGCAACTAAAGCAGGATATCTCGACACTGAAAAAGTGCGTGTCGATCACGTCGGCTTTGGCATGGTTCTTGGAAAAGACGGCAAAAAATTCCGCACACGTTCCGGTGAAACAGAAAAACTGATCGACCTGCTCACGGCAGCCATTGACGAAGCAAAAAACATCCTGAAAGAAAGAAGTCCTGAACTTACCGAGGATGAGCTTAACCATGCCGCTAAAATCCTAGGTCTTGGTGCCATCAAGTATGCCGATCTTTCCTCTCATCGGATGAGCGATTATGTCTTCAGCTATGAGAAAATGCTTCGCTTTGAAGGCAACACAGCTGCCTTCATCCTCTACTCCTACGTACGTGTCGGCGGCATCAAACGCAAGATCGGAATCACCACTCTTCCGGATGCTAAAATTCAGCTCTCGCATCCCTCTGAGATAGCGCTCGGCTTGCACCTTGCCCAATTTGGAGAAGCCCTGGAACAAGTGACCGATGATCTATTGCCAAACAGGCTTACAGATTATCTTTACACACTTGCAGAGAAATTCAACGCCTTCTTCCGCGATTGCAGAGTGGAAGGAACGCCTGAACAAGATTCAAGGCTACTTCTGTCTGAAGCAACCGCAAGGACCCTCAAAACCGGCCTCAACCTCCTCGGCATCGAAACTTTAGATAAGATGTAGCAGAAAAAGGTAAAGAAAAAACGCAGAGGCGGAGAGACGCAAAGAATGAAAAAAACTCTCCCCGTCTTTCCGCCTCTGCGTTTTTTCTTTATCTTTTTTTCTTTTGGATCTCGGTTTTAGATGGGGGTTTTGGAGGGGTGACCCTGGATTTCGCGGACGTACTTTGGCACGGCGTAGCCTGGAAGAACGGTTTGCAAGTACTGAATCAATTCTAGCCCTCGTGCCTCTTCTACTTCGAAGTGGGCGCTTCCTTGCACGCGGTCTAATTGATGCAAGTAATAGGCAAATATTCCGTGATTGGACAACTTCCTGAATAGCTCTTCCAACACCTCTTCAGAATCATTTACACCTTTCAACAGAACAGCTTGATTCAACACAGGGATTCCCAATTTTTGGATTTTGGCAAGAGCTGTCCATACATCTTCATCCAATTCAAGCGGGTGGTTCACATGGATTACAAACCAGTATTGAAACGGAAACTCTTTTAGGCAATTTAAGAATCCTTCATCAATCCTCTCGGGTATTCCGATGGGAAAGCGCGTATGAAATCGCACGCGTTTAATCGTTTTAAATTGCGATAAGAGCTCACGCAAAGATTCATTGGATAAAGAAAGGGGATCGCCGCCACTTAAGATAATTTCCTCAATTGTATCGTCTTGGCTTAAAAGCTCTAATTCTTTGTCGTAGGATTTGATTTTAGTTTCGTAAGGAAAGTTCTTTCTAAAGCAGTACCTGCAATGCATTGCGCAAGCACTAGTAGTTACTAACAGGGCTCTTCCTTTGTATTTATGCAACAGCTTTGAAGAGCATTGCGCAAGAGTATCCCCCACTGGGTCGGAAACAAACCCGAGCGTTTTCTTTTCCTCTTCGACCAAAGGAACAAACTGACGAAAAATCGGATCAGTCAGGCAATTCTTTTTAATTTTAGAGGCAAGTCGTCTTGGGAGATTGAGAATGAAGGCAGGCTTCTTATTAAGAAGCTGCCTTGCACATTCTGTTAACTCTAAATAATTTGCTAATTCTTCAAGTGAAGTGAAGTTAGTTCGTTGAATATTACGCCATTGCATCCGGAAATAATACCGGAATCAAAGCTAAAGAGCAACAAGCGCCCGGCCAACAATCTCAACTGCCGGCTCAGATGGAATGCGCTCGACATCGACTCCAAGAGAGACAAGTTTCGGCACAATATTTGAATAACCGCGCTCTAAGAAATGAAGCCCTGAGATAATGCTCGTATCTTTTGCAACGGCAGCTGCCATGACGTAGGCAAAACCTGCACGAAGATCCGGGATTGTGATTTCTTTTCCGAATAATGGCGTTGGCCCTTTGACGATCATGCTATGACAAAAGCTTTTGGATGCAAATCGGCACTGCTTGCCACCTAGGCACTGTTTGAATAGTGTGATATCGGCACCCATTTCAGATAAAGTTTCTGCGTAGCCAAATCGATTTTCATAAACTGTTTCGTGAACAACAGAGGATCCTGTAGCCTGTGTCAATAAGACCACAAACGGCTGCTGCCAGTCGGTCATAAACCCAGGATGGACATCGGTTTCAATATGGGTGCCACCATGTAAAGGTCCATCGTAGAAAAACTCAATCCCGTTGGATTTAATATCAAACCCTCCGCCGATCTCCCGGACCTTGTTCAATAGTGTAATCATGTGCAAGTGCTCTGCGCCTTCCACAAATACCCTTCCTTTTGTCGCAATGGCAGCAAGACCCCAGGAAGCTGCTTCATTACGATCTGGAATAACGGTGTGTTCCACTTCATAGAAGCGACGTGTGCCTTGAATGTGGATGGTCCGATCCACATCAACCGTAATAATCGCGCCAAGCTTTTGAAGGAATAAAATCAGGTCAATCACTTCCGGTTCAATCGCGGCATTCTTGATCACAGTTGTCCCGCGCGCTGTCACACCGGCTAAAATGGTATTTTCAGTTGCTCCAACACTTGGATAATCTAACGTGACAACAGTTCCTTTCAGGCCATTACGTGCGTGGGCAAGATAAGCCCCTTCTTTCTTCATTTCACGGTAATCAATTGTCGCGCCGAGTTGCTCTAGTGCATGGATGTGAAAATCAATCGGTCTTTTCCCTAAGCAGCATCCGCCAACAGTCGGCACAATAATGTCATCATCAGTACGACTCAATAGGGCGCCGATCATTAAAATTGGAATCCGGTTAGCGCCACAGTATCTTTGAGGAATATAAGTTGTTTTAAGCTCTTTGGTTTGAACTTCCATGAAACCGGCTTCTTTATCCCAGTGCACTTCCATGCCCACGTCTTTGCAGAGGGCAACAGTGACCTCCACATCGCCAATATCCGGCACGTTGTAAAAGCGACATTTCTTATCTGAAAGTAAGGAAGCGACGAGTAATTTTGTCATCGCGTTTTTTGCGCCAGCAGCTTTAACTGACCCCATTAAAGGAGTCCCACCTGTAATTCGAATTTTGCTCATTATTATTATATTTCCGGTTTAAAATTGTGTTAGAGCCTAACCCCATAAGGGATAACCGTTTCCGACACCTGTTTACTTAACAAGAATATAATTTAATTACAACAAAAAATGATAAAATTTGTTATTTTCTTTCCGGAAATTTATACCAAG
>CAZOAX010000093.1:0-7600 GCA_964577735.1 uncultured bacterium | reverse complement strand
GACGCCATACTTCTTATCCATGATAAACTCCTAGATTGTGATATAACCTGTTGCTAAACTTGTGATACCGAAAATAGCACCGATAAGGGCGACTGCAAAGATCGCCCATTCCGTTTTACTGAAGACCGATTTATCCCGTTCACGCCTCGCCCAGATATAAAGCAAGGTGCCTGGTGCATAAAGAATCGCTGAAAGCAACAAGAACTTCATGCCGCTTGCGATGATCATAAAAATGGTGTACAGAACAGCTAAAGTAGCAATGATAAGATCGTTCTTCCAGTTCCCTTCCCTTGAGACTAGCACTCCGTAACCTGCGACAAGTAGATAGGGAATCAGGGACATCACACTTGTCAGATTCAGCATCAGTGAAAACGCATCTTGTGACCAATAGGTTGTGATGATAAAAAACTGCACAAGAATATTGGTCAGCCATAATGCTGCTGCCGGTACTTTATTTTGATTTTCGGTTGCAAAAATTGCTGGCATATCTTCATTTTTAGCCGCTGCAAATAAAACTTCGGCACAGATCAATGACCACGCTAAATAAGCTCCTAAGACTGAAATCAATAACCCAATACTGACAAAAATGGCCCCCCAATGACCGACAACTGCCTCAAGAACAGCTGCCATGGAAGGTTGTCTCATTCCGGCAATTTCAGCTCTTTCTAAGACTGCATACGGCAGCATGCTCACAAGGGCCATTAAGCAAAGCACGCCAATAAAGCCTAAAATAGTCGCAGCCCCCACATCCGATCGTTTTTTCGCATAACGAGAATAGACGCTTGCGCCCTCCACTCCAAGGAACACAAAGACGGTGACAAGCATCGTTGCCCTAACCTGCTCAAAAAGACTTGTCTCCGGCATCCCCTCGCCACCCCAGAAATTGACTTGGAATAGATCCCATTTAAAGGCAAAAAATAAAATAAGGATAAAGATCAAAATGGGAACAATCTTAGCAATCGTCACAACTGTATTAATAAAAGTCGCCTGCTTAATGCCTCTCAAGATGGTAAAGTGAAAAAGCCAAATCCCAACTGAGGCAACCAAGATCGCTGGAATCGTGTTACCATCCCCAAAGATCGGAAAAAACGCTCCAAGCGTCGATTTGATCAACACCCAATATGAAACGTTTCCAATGCAGCTTCCGATCCAATATCCAAAAGCCGATAAAAATCCCGGATAATCGCCAAAACCAGCTTTTGCATAAGCAAAAACCCCTGCATCAAGATCCGGTTTCTTTTCAGCGAGCGATTGGAACACACGGGCCAGCATGTACATCCCCGTTCCTGCGATTGTCCATGCGATGATTGCACCAAACGGCCCTGTCGCTGCACTAAATGTTCTCGGTAATGAAAAGATCCCCGCCCCCACCATCGACCCAACTACCATAGCGGTCAGGGCAAATAATGAAAGTTTCTGTTTTTGAACGGCATCTGCTGACATATTAACCCCTATTAATTTGACAGTAAAATGCAGGTGCATATATGTAAATTAAAAAAAATGGTTAACCTCATGAAAATCATCTTGTTCTTAAGTTTATTGTGGATTCCTCTTTACGCTGTATGCCCCGCGCCGGGAACCGGTATTGTAGTAAACGGAACGACGGCGACTGAAACAGGATGCATCATCACAACGGCAGGTACACCCGGACTACAAGCCAATCTTGCCGGAACCATCAATCTTAGCAATGGATCTGTTGCAAGCACTGGGGCTGGCGCCTATGGTGCCTACGCAAACGGAGCCGGTACTCTCATTAATCTCATTAATGTTTCTTTATCTACTACTAGCGCAAACACTCTTTTTCTAAATAGCGGACAGATCCTATTTAATACCGGAAGTATCTTAGCAACAGGCGCTTCGACCAACGGCGCGCAATTGCTTGGAACAAACGCACTTTTAACCATGGACAACGTAAACCTGCAAGCCACTGGCACTGCAGCAGTCGGTGTGTTTGTGCAACTTGGCGGCAACGTGGCCAATGTGACCAATTCCACCATTACAACGACAGCGAACGGTGGACGCGGCGTGGATGTCGGACTTGGGGCTGGCGCAGCTAGCTCTGCAACAATAACCAATTGTATTATCAATACCTCTCAAGGGATAGGTCCTCCTTCATTTGGTTCAGTAGTTGCAAGAAACGGCTCATCTATCACTGTCACTGACAGCACCATCAATACAGAAGTCTATGGCGTGCACTCAATTGCCGGCGGAGCTTCCATCACTGTGGATAACACTGATATCAATGTGACAGCAAATGCAGCAGTTTTTGGAGCCTACGCTCAAAATAACACCACGATCACTTTGCAAAACAACACTACCGTCACGACAACCGGTGGCAATAATGCCCACGGCTTTGTCATTCAAGATGGAAGCACCGGCAATATCTTTGACAGCAGCATTGATACATCTGGAACCAATGCTCAAGGGATTTTCATGATCGGCTTTACCGATGGCAACCAGGCTAATCTTTCCAATTCCACAGTTGCTACGGCAGGTGTTGGAGCAAGCGCGATCACCACCTTTGCAAATGTGGGCATTACGAATACCTTAGATGCAGAAAACACCACTTTCACAGCTCTTAATGAGGATTTAATTTCGATCGGTGGAGGCATAGCCAACCTGGATTTTACAAATGTCACAGCGCATGCTTCAAATGACCATCTTTTGCTTTTAGTGGATGGATCGAACCCAGCAACTTTAAATTGGACAGCTAATACCTCAAGCTTATCTGGAGATATGCAAGTCATATCCGGCAATACAGGTAATGTGATCTTAAATGACTCTATCTGGACAGGTGCCGCCCTTGATGTGACCAATTTGACTGCCAATGCAGGCAGCTGGAATTTAACAGCCAATTCGAATATCACAAATCAACTGATCAACAATGGCCTCATTGATTTTGTTTCTGAAGGCAATACATTTAAAACTCTGACTGTTAGCGGCAATTATATCGGTCAAAATGGTACAATGGGCTTAAATACCTTTCTTGGAAGCGATGGATCCCCTTCTGACCTGCTTGTTCTAAATGGCAGTCCAGCAACCGGCACGACCTTCCTCAACATCAAAAACACGACAGGGCTTGGCGACCTGACAACTGCCAATGGAATCCTTGTGATTGATGCCATCAATGGAGGCACTACTGCCACTGGAGCTTTTGCCCTTGCAAACGATGTCATCGCAGGGCCTTATGAATATGATCTATTTCGAGGTAGCGAAGATGCATCCGGTCCTGAGAACTGGTACTTACGCTCTACCTATATTCCACCAGAACCACCTGTCCCACCTATTCCTCACTATAGAGAAGAAGTTTCCTTATATGCAGCACTCCCCTCTACAGCCCTTTTATATGGCAGAACATTGCTAGACACATTACATCAGCGTGTCGGTGATGAAGTCCAAGAATGTCCCTCAGAATCATTTTTCAAAAATGTATGGACAAGGGTGATCGCACGCGATGGGCAGCAGAACGGTGGCGATATCTTTCATCATGGCCCTAAATTCAACTACAACATGCTAGCGTTTCAAGGTGGAATTGATGTGTACACCCGAATCAGTGAAGACGGCAATCGTGACCATGTGGGCATCTTAGGTGCTATTGGGCGCGGCAGAAGCAGTGTCCGTCATTTTACAGACGTCAAAGCTGGCACCAATAAATTTGATGCCTACACGATGGGTGCTTACTGGACGCATTTAGATGGATGCGGCTGGTATGTTGACAATGTATTTGAGGCAACATGGTACAGAAACATCAAAGCAAAATCCCGCCGCCTCTCTTTAAAAACAGAAGGGATGGAATGGGATGGTTCTATTGAAGCCGGCTATGCGTTGCAATACAATGATTTCATCATTGAGCCTCAAGGGCAACTGGTCTATCAATCCTTCCGTTTAGATAATTCAAGAGACCTTGCAGCCACAGTTGATTTTAATCGCACTCACGACCTACTAGGAAGACTTGGCATACGCTTTGCTAAATCTTGGTCATTTATCACCGGTTGGGCAAGAGCTGACGTCTGGAACGATTTCAACGGCAACTCCCGCGTGTTCTTCTCTTCAGAAAGTGGTCCTGTCGGCATTAGCTCCGACATTGGCGGCAGCTGGTTTGAAGGCACCCTTGGCTTGACAGCGCAATTGACTGACACGCTGTCCTTTTATGGATCCTTCTCAGGGAACGTTTACTTTAATGGACGCGGCCATGCCTATAACGGCATCGCCGGCCTCAAAGCCGACTTTTAACCCCATTTCAAGATTAGTTAAATAAAATTCAACACAAAGGCCCAAAATCGACTCACCTATTAATTGTATTTTATTTTTGAAACACAGAGAAAACGAGATCTTTTATATTCCTCTGTGCCCTCTGCCTTTCCTCTGTGTTTTAAAAAAATTACGAGTCTATGGCTTTAAACTATTTGAGTTGTAAAATTATTAGAAGTAGCGGATACAAAACCTTAACGGGGGTTTGTTTTATGCGTCAGTATTCCAAGGTTCTATTAGCACTGGCCCTATCTGCATGGATAGTGGGGTGCAATCAAGGTGAAAAAGCCGATGAAAAGGCGATTAAAGACACGATTAAAAGCTATCAAGAGGCTTATAATCAACGGGATGCAGAAAAGCTAACTGCTCTATGGGCCACTGATGCTACGTATATAAATCCGGTTACCGGAGAGACGGCTGAAGGAAGAGAGGCTATAGGCAAACTCTTCAAAGAACGTTTTGCAAAAGATAGAAAAGTTCATCTGGAAATAACCACCAAGAACATCGAATTCCTGAGCGACAATGAGGCCATTGAACGGGGCGTCATGAAAATAAGCCTTCCGGAAAAAGAGATGCAAAGCTTGGCCTACCGAGTAGGCCTCATTAAGGAAAATGGCAAGTGGCTTGTCAATTCCATTGGAGAGATCGAATTACAAGAGGTTACTTCCAACTTTGAGCACTTAAAAGATCTTGAATGGATGGTGGGTAACTGGGAAGACATTGATGATAACATCGAAATCTTTTTTACAAATCGCTGGGATGGACACAAGAATTTCCTCACTGAAAATTTTCAAATGAAAATCTATGGTCATGACGATATCGAAGGCAAACAGATCATTGGATGGGATCCGGTCAAAAAAGTCATTCGTTCCTGGGTCTTTGACTCAGATGGAGGCTTTGGGGAAGGCACTTGGGAAAAAAGCGATAAAAGCTGGCAAGTGGATCTGCACTTTACATTAAGTGACGGAAGAACTGCTTCATCTAAAAATATCTACACCCCGATCGACGCAAATAGCTATACCTTTGCCTCCGTTCAAAGAGAGGTGGATGGAGAGCTCCTTCCCGATATGGAGCCTGTCACAGTTGAGAAGAAGGGGGAGGTTGCTCCATGAAAAATAAATTACTCGCTTTAATGGCAATATGCCTACTTCTCACATCACTTGAAGCAAGAGGAGGTCGCGGTGGTGGTGGTGGTGGCCGAGGAGGAGGAAATCGAGGCGGCGGCAGATCCTACAGCGGAGGACATGTCATGAACCGCACACCCAGCATGAGCCGTGCAGCTCCAAGAGCTGCCGGAAATAGAGCCGACTTTAACAGGACAGCTGGTAATCGTAATATACGCAACGTCAATCAAAGACCTTCAGCTCAAAATCGTCAGGATTTACGTAACCAAGTCAATCGCTATACGCAAAATAGGCCTGCAGGCAACATCAACAGACAGGATCTATCTGCCCGGAATCAAAATTTTTCCAATAATCGAAGAAATCAGATCGCGCAAAATAGACAATTCTCCAACCTCGCAAGTGACCGAGTACGTCGCAACTACCCCAATTCAAACCGCTGGTTTGATCGGGACTTCTTTGATCGCCATGATATCAATGTAGGCTATAGAGGAGATCTATGGAGGCCTGCCGCCTGGGCTACACTGGCAACTTGGGGTGCCTGGAATTGGTCGACCCCTTACTACTATGACAACGGTGGTTATAGCTATCCTGTGACAACTACCGAGTATGCGTCCTACTCCTATCCTACCACTACTTCAGCACCTGCCTATTCGGCTCCTGCACCTGAAAGCGACTGGCTCCCCCTTGGTGTCTTTGCTGTTGCAAGCAATGCAGCAGGGGCAGCTACAAGCAGTCGCTTTATCCAGCTTGCTGTCAATCGTAATGGGGAAATCGATGGCGTTTACTACAATGCTGCAACAGACACCACGCAAGATCTTGCCGGTACAGTCGACGCGAAAACGCAAATGGCCTCATGGTCGCTTTCAGATAAGCCAAACTCCCCTATTGCCTCAACCGGCCTTTACAACCTGACAGAAGATGAAACACCGATCAGTGTGCACTTTTCCGATGGAACAGAGCAAACATGGACCCTAGTCCGTATCCAACAATAAAAATGAGGAAATTATGAAAAAAATTATTCTGATCCAAAGCTTGTTACTAACTGCGTTTGCAGGAGCTGCTGAATACAATTATTCTGTGCAGATGAAAGAATCAGATGGCAGCGTCCATAACATGGGCGATGTCCAGATCAACGTCAATCAGGACACACCAAAACAAGTCACTGCTGAAAATAATGCAAATGCTCAATTGATTGCAAAAATCCAAGACTATATCAAAAGCAACTATCAGAACTACAACATCAACGTGAAGGTCATTGGCGGGGTTGTTCAGCTAAGCGGAACTGTAAGCCGTGAACAGGATCGCAAGAGCCTTGAAGAGGCCGTTTCAAAATTAGATGGCGTTAAAAAAGTAGATAATCAGATTCAAGTAAGCCCGTAGTGAAAAAGATCGTCATTGAAAAGGCCGGTAGCTACGACCAGCTAAAAATGAAGGAATTCCCCGTTCCAATACCTGGTGATGAAGAGGTTCTCATCGAAGTGAAAGCGATCGGTGTCAATTTTGCCGATTGTTGCGTTAGAATGGGCGTTTACAGCTCAGCCAAAGAGTTCATTGGCTGGCCGATCACACCCGGGTTTGAAGTGAGCGGTGTTGTAGTCGCAGGTGGAAAATTCAAGCCCGGCCAAAAAGTGATCGCTCTGACGTTCTTTGGAGGTTATTCAAGCCATGTTGTCGTGCGTGAAGATCTTGTGTTCCCACTCCCCTCTTCATTATCTTTTGAGCAAGGAGCTGCTATTCCCGCTATATTCCTAACAGCCTATTATGCCCTGCTCGAACTTGCCCACCCCCATAAAGGGGATATCATTCTCGTGCATTCAGCTGCCGGCGGTGTTGGGAGTACGCTTGTACAGCTTGGAAAAATGATCGGATGCACAGTTGTGGGTGTTGTTGGGAACTCAAGCAAAGTCAGTGCCGTAAAAGCTGACTATGTGATCGATAAATCCAAAGAAAACCTCTGGGAAACGGCTAAAAAAATAGCTCCGAAGGGTTATGATGTGATCTTGGATGCCAATGGAATCGAAACGCTTGCAATGAGTTATAAGCATCTATCAGCTGGTGGAAAGCTTGTTGTCTATGGATTCCATACCATGTTTTCCAAGGGCCGAGGCACTCCCAATTGGTTTAAAATGGCTTGGGACTATTTCAGAACACCAAGGTTCAATCCACTCCACATGACAAACAAGAACCACAGCGTTCTTGCTTTTAATTTAAGCTATCTTTTTGAT
>CAZOAX010000092.1:0-7620 GCA_964577735.1 uncultured bacterium | reverse complement strand
ACAGCTGCCCCATAGGTATCCCGAATATGCATTAATTGTGCATAGGAAACATTATTCAAGCTTTTGTTCAATCGTTTGTCTAGAAGTTTGAGGGCCATAAAAGGGGGCTGGTTTGCGATCAGTTTTTCATTATCTTCTTGAGAATACCGCCCGATTGAAGCAATCGCTTCCATGTAGCTATTTTTGGCAGCATGGAACTTCTCTTTATCATCGATGATCGTCATCAAGTCCAGGTACCTTCTTCGGACATTTTCTTTGGCGACCAGCATCCTTTCTATGGCGGGCTCAAGTGAGGTTTCTTGTTTGACTGCATTAGTTGCCATCAAGCTTGTGCATTGCTTGTAGGCTTGAATGCCTTCTTCAATCGTGGAGAAACTCATAATGAACGAGTATTTAAAGTCAGCTTCAGCTGCATGAAATGAACAGCTGTTATTTTCTTGGAGAGGCTTTTCTAATCTGACATCAATGGATGCATTTGAATTATTACAACACATCAAGAGTAAATTGTTTAATTGTGCCATATCAGGCTGTAATTTAGCTTCGATAAGCTTCTTCCAAGACTCAGGATCTTCCAGGATTGCTGCTGGGATAGAAGCATATTTCACAGCGGTATTGTCTTGTGCGCCAAGTCCGGTATTGAAGTGGATCGCATCAAAGGAGCCATCTGAATTTTTAATGAATTGCAATCTTGTCACGTGCTGAACTGATCCGGCGGGCATTTTACACTTATCGCCCGGTTGCATCGCTTGCATTTCAGAGCTGAGCGCTTTTGCTAGGACTTCTACTTCATCTGATGGAGGCGTAATGGTCGGCCATGCGGTCGTATCGCTGAAATCACCCTTTGTTGTCGCCACTTTGACTAGGTCCTCATTTGCCATGAGCCATGCATCAAAAATGAGACAAATAGGCAAGCAGGCTCGTTCACTTTCAATCCAATCCTCCAAATGATGAACAGCTTCCTGACTTAAATCTGGATTTGCCTTTATCTCGGATAAATGGCGAATAAGCTCCATGGAAGGATAAAAGCTTGGCCCGTACATGAAGTTATTGGCTTCTATCGTGTCTGGATGATGCTCGCCAAGCAAACGTGAGATTTTATCCAGAAACATCATGGAGATAGATTTATTCTTGAAAACTTCCTGTAGCTCTTTATTGTTTAACCGATCCTGTATGAGATTTTGGCTCTTGGCAATTAATTGGCCAAATTCGGGGTTGTTTGTAATGGTTTTATTTTCGTTAAAATAGGAAGAAATGGAGAATCTAGGATCTATTTCCATATTTAAATCTTTTATTTAAAATTATACTATAAAGTTACTTATTTATAGTATCTCTTATATGGACGAGTGGCGTCTTGCTCTCGGCCACCTTGCTTAAGGCGAGAAATGAGGTATTGAAGGGCAGAATCCATATCGGGATAGGACTTAGTGGGAAGATGACTGACAAATAAAATGGCGTCATTGAGGTGGTTTTCCTTGCATAGGCAAAAAACGATCTCATGGACATCTTGGCAAAACGTGGGGAGATCGATGATCGCATTCATAGCGGCTTTCTGCTTGCCTTGTTTGGTAAGTGCAAGGGCGATGTTTCCAACTGCTAAATGTCGGGTTTTATCGTCCAAAATCCGTTCGGCAAACTTCAAAGCGTTGGTCAATATCCCGTTTTTCACTAGGTCATCGATAATCTCTAAGATGATTTCAGGCTGTTGGTTGGTCAATTCGATTGCTTTTTGAATTTGGCCAAGTATGACATAATGGATGGCAATTTCAGTGAGTGCCATTTCCTTTTCAGGAGTTTCAAGTAGCCCTGCAATTTCAATTGCATGCTCAAAATGAGAAGCTTGAGATAGTTTTTCACATGTCCGAATGAGAATATCTTTCCTAAGCTCCGTTCCCATGGGCATTTTGGCAAGTTCAAGAACTTTATTCGGGTTAGATCTAACATGGTACTTGATGTGAGTGTAGAGTACATCCCCGTCGTAGATGAAATCATCGCCGAGCGTGAGCACTGCGGGATCTTCGCGAAGGCTATACTCCGTTAAAAGGGTTTGCATGGAAGCTTGGTCCAAGATGGCATAATTGAGCTTTGTTTGGATAACGCTGTTCCATTTTGCTGGAAGAATGGCCTGACTTAAGCTTCTGATTTTTAGTATGATATGTCCATTCCAGCCTGCAAATGCCACGGCCTCCTGCAACACTTCCTTTGTCGATTCAAGCCAGATCGATTGTTTCAGGCCAAAACCATGGGTATTTCTAATCTGTTCCAATTCTTTGTAGGAACAAAAATTCAAGGCGTCATTCAATCGTTTATCCAGCATGCTTAGCACCATCAGAGATGGTAGCCCTTCGATCGAGGGAGGATCTTGTTTTAAAGTGCTAAGAGCATCTAGATAGCCGTTTATTTTAGATTCGAGCGTTTCTTCATCCAGTGACATCCAGTCCAAATAACGTTGGCGTGTCTTACCTCGAAGCATAAGCATCTTTGCGATACTCGGCTCAAGATCTGATGCCTCATGTTTTATCGCGTTTAAGGCCATTAAGCTTGTGCATTGTTTATAAGCTGTCCAACCTTCTTCTATCGAGGGAAAGCTCATGATGAATGAGTGTTTAAAATCAGCTTCCACCGCATGAAAGGCGCAACTGCCGCTGGCTTGAGGGGGTTTTTTTAGCCATTTTAGGATATCGATAGGTGCAGGATTCAGGCTGAATAATAAATTGTTTAAAAGGCTCATGTTTGGCTGCATTTTTGCATTCACAAGCTGTTTCCAAAAGAGGGGATTCTCTATGGTGTCGGCAGGCACGGATCTGTATTTAGATGCCGTAGTATCTTTGCCATGGAGGGTGATGAGACCAAGTCCCGTATTGAAATGGAGCACGTCAAAAGTCCCATTGTCCTTTTTGATCAATTGGAGCCTTGTGACATGATTGACAGAGCCAGCCGGCATTTTAAAGACATCACCCGGTTGCATGGCCCGTATCTCATTAGCAATGGCATAGATAAAAGCCTCCACTTCTTCAGGAGGAGGCTCAATCTTATAGGTTGCCTGAAGGTGGGAGTAATTTCCCTTGGTCGTGGCTCGTACGACAGCCTCTTCATTCTTTGCTCCCCACGCATCGAAAATTAAACTGATCATTAAACAAGCTTGTTCTGCTTCAATCCAGCTTTCGATGTTTTGAGCCGTTTCATTATTCGCTTCAGGTATTAATAGAGTTAAATGACGAATGAGCTCAAGTGAAGGATAGGAACTTGGGCTTCCCATGAATTTTTTAGCTTCAACGCTATTGGGATGATATTGGCCGATAAGTCCGGCAATTTTATCCAAAAACAACATTGCAACAGACTTGTTCTTAAATACTTCCTGAAGATCTTTGCAGTCCAAACGTTCCTGTAACGAAGCTTGGCTTTTTTTTACTAATTGAAGAAATTTGTTACTAACACTATCTAAAGGTGTGTTTTCTAATTTTTCATGCATGTAGGAATTGATAGAAAACCTGTGATTAACTTCCATCTGCAATTCCTAAAATAGTAATATTTGATATATTTCCCTATTTTATAATTAATGTGATTAATAAACAAATTTAAATAAGTGGAATATTGATAGAAGGAATTAACTGAATTTATTTTTTAAAGATTTTCCTCTGCGTCTCTCCGTCTTTGAGACGGTGAGGCGCAGAGGAAAGAAGCTATCTTACCACCAGTAGACGAGGCCGAGTTTGACGCCTTTGCCACGAAGACCGTGTTTTTCTTTACTGAGGGAGGTATTGTATCCGCCAGCAAGAGAAACAGAGAAGGAGTCGCTGATGTCATGCTCTAAAGCAATGGCGTAGTTTGGTCCTTTGCAATGGCTTTTTGGAAATTTGATAGGGAATGGTGCCAAGTTATACATTGTGGTATGGACTCTTGACCAGCACCATTGGTACATGCCGTAGACGCGCCAGCCTTTCATGAAACTCCAAGATAAGTCAAGTGCGACATACTGGCCATGGCTTGCGAATTTTTCAATTTTAGATTTGAATCTGGTCTCTGTAAAGCCGTAGCTTGGTGTGACATAAACATCTTCCAAGACAGGGATGCAAAAACCAAAGCCAATGCTTCCGCTTGTGAGATTGGCATCACCATCTGCATAGAGGAAGCTTGGTTTAACAGCAAATCCTTGATAGACAACAGCTGCATCTCCTTTGATCGCACCTAAGTTGTAGGTTCTAACGGTGTGACCAGACTCCATCATGTCAATGCTTGCAAATGCAGGTCCGATATCGATGCGTGCATCGCATCCGGCACTCAAGTAACTGGAAATAAGAAGCAAAGGTAAGAGAAAATAATACATGCAGTTTTCCTATCTAATTAATATTAAGTGACTAGTTTGCCTGAATTCGGCAATTAATTCGACAAAAAAGGTGCGGATCATCCAAACGTGATGATTTTTAGGTTGGGGTATTGCTCCTTATTAAAAATAAATTCACCTGAAGTCGATGTTAGGAAATTGGTCAATAAGATCTTGATCCGGGAAGTGTATTATTTTGTGGTGATAAGATAATTTTTTAACATGAGGAAGCTCCTTGATCACAGCCACAACCTGATCTTTTGTAAATGGATGACAAAGGGCTATATTAAAGGTATGTAGATTAGGGCAAACTTTCGCAATTTCAATGAATTCGTCCACCGTAATATGCCGATTACAACATAGCTCTAAGCTTTTAAGATTGATTAGCCATTTAAGGGCTTCTATTATTTTTTTGCCTGAAAGCTGAGGATTTTGTGAAAGATCTAATTCCTGTAACATGGAGTGTGATCTTATGATTTCTAATAATTCAACTTCTGAAATTTGTGTACATCCGGAAATACTCAAACTGTCAAGGTGTTTGAGTTTTTTAAGTTCAATAACAAGTTGGTCGCTTGGAGGTTTATTGCAATGATTTATATTTAACTTCTTAAGTCGGATGAGTTTTCCGATAAAATGAGTAGGCAAATTAAAGTTCCAACTCACATCTAGACTTTCAAGATGGAGTAGCTTTGGAAGGGCTTCCAGAATCTTGGTTCCAATAGGGTTAGTAAAGTGGCATAAGGTTAAATCTTTAAGACGTTCAAGTGTTGGGAGTACTTCAGCAAGTGCATCTCCATTGGTATTAATGCCGCAGGCCAGCATTAAAATTTCAAGGTTAGGAACTTTATTTAGTGCCAATACAAGTCGATCTTCGGAAATGATATCTGTAAGTAGTATTGTTAAGCTTTTTAGTTGAGGACATAGATCACAGAGCCTTTGAAAATCCTCTTCAGAGAAACTCAATTCGTGGGGGTTAGCAGATGTTAGTTTGTGATCAATGATGAATTGGACAGCTTCATTTGGTGTGTTAAACCTGAGATGACTTAAGTTGATCAGGTTGGTGTAGAGCCATTGATCTAATACGTCATCGGCATTTGCTTTGAATGCATGTGAAACGCTTAGTTGATTCAATGCACATACATTTTCTGTAGCCGATTTTTTAGGATCGTAAATCTGTTTAAAGATGTACTGCAGAATTTCAGGCGACAGGTTGGCAAGGGAGACATTTTCGATCCCACCTGTAGCAGTTTCCGCGATATTTTCCTGAAATGCCTCCAGGATGATATCCATTCTATCGTCAGATGGCTCGATTTTAGGCAGTTCTACATAGATGCCTTCTAGAACGGGCTCAAAGTCTGGCTTATTATTAGAAATTGACATCACTACGTCCTTTTAGGAATTTGGGCGTTAATTATCACACAAAAAGCTATATTTTGTCTTTCTGATGTGCTGCGTATCACCCAAAAGTGATGATTTTTAGCTGAGGGCATTGGGCGGCAAGCTCTTCAGCCTTTTCATTCGAAATGACTTTTCTAGCTTCCAGGTACCTGAGGTTAGGAAGGTTAGCCAGGATCTCAACCAGTTGTTCTTCGGCAATTTGACAACCGTTGATCTTAAGTGTTTCCAGTTTGGGACAAAGTCTAGCAAGTTCAATAAATTTATCACCGGGAATCTGATGACAGTACGAAAGATCTAAGCTTTTAAGGCTCGGAAATGATTTCAGGGCTTCAATGAGTTGGTCACTGTCTACATGTCGCCACGCAGAAAGGGATAATGTTTGTAGCTGAGGGTGTGCTTTACCGATTTCAATAAGATGATCGATCGTGATTAGGTTGAACAATGTAAGATTTAAGTTTTCAATAAAGACGAGCTTTTTAAGTTCATGTATAAGCTGATCAGCGTCAGCGTAAATACCTTGTCCAATTTTTAAATTCTTTAGCTTAACAAGGTTTCCAAGAGCGTCTGTAATCTTAGGGTTCCTAAAGTTATCACAGTACATGAGGTTTAAAACTTCAAGGTTCTTAAGGTTTCCAAGTGCAATAGCAAATTTTTCATCATCTGGGAGGCTTGTGCAGCCAAGAAGCTTTAGACTTTTGAGTTGAGTCAGTTTTCCAAGATTTTCCGAAAATAGATCTCCACCAATAAAGTAATAGCAATTAAAAAGGCTTAGGTGTTGGAGCTCGGGATGCAATCCAAGGGCTGTTGCAAATTGATCCTCTTTGTCTACAAGTTGCTCGCAGTGATTAAGACTTATACTGCGCAGATGCTTTAGGTTTCCAAGCAGTTTGGCAAGCCCTGACTCAGTAAAGTTTTTAGAATCAAGGTTTATCGCTATTAAACTCGGACAAAAAGTGCCTAACTTTTCCAGATCCTCATCATCTACATCCGGAAAATCCTGCAAGTTTGCAAAAGGTAATTGGTGCTTGATAATGTACGCAACAGCTTCTTTAGAGGTTTTACATCCTAGATCGCGTAAATTGAGCTGATTAATATTGATCCAATGGTTTTCTGTACTGATTACATTAAACTGGATTGCCTTTGAAACTAATGTCAGTTGTTGATGGATTTTTTTTACTGTCTCCGTTCTCGCGGAGGCTGGCAGATTATAATTGTCAACAGTCTGTACTTTGAGTTTTAAAGGGATATTTAACTCAGAAAAAATTCTCTCTAAAATCTCAGGGGGCAGTTTTTCTAAATTTAAGCTCTCATCAACTTCCTCAGAAGGTTTAAGTGAGTGTGGAGGGATGTGCGCAAAATTGCTTGTAATTGACATAATTATTCTTTTTTTATCCCTGTATAGGAGATTTATAGCAGCAAAGCAGACTGATCATATTTTGAAGACACACTCTAAAGTGAAATTTTATTGGTAAGAGGGAGATGTCTGAAAGATTGGCTTATTTCTACCAGAGCTTAAATTTGACATTTGGAAATTGCGAGGCAAGGTCTTTTACCATTTCTTTGGATATGCCATCTTTATGGTAAAACCCTAGATCAAAACAAACTAGATTCGGACATCCCTTAACAATTGAGACTAATTGATCGTTTGACAGGATGCAACCGCTAATCTTTAATGATTTGAGATCGGGAAGCCATTTAATTGCTTCGACTATGTGATCACCTGGCAATTGAGGGCGCATACATAGACTTAACTCTTCTAATTTAGGATTTTCTTTAGCTAATGCGGTCAACTGATCTCCAGAAAATTGACAATGAAAAAGATTTAAGTTTTTCAGTACTGACAGCGCTTTTTTGTTTTCAGTAAAAATATTGTTTTTTAGTAAACAGCTGTGAAGGGTCAA
>CAZOAX010000091.1:0-7621 GCA_964577735.1 uncultured bacterium | reverse complement strand
TGCAATCTCAATTCATGCCTATATCTTATACTACGCATAATTTGGCTGATAAGTATGTGAGTGATTTTTGTAAATTGAAAGCTTATGATATGGCTCAAAAAGCTTTAACAAGCATTGGTATAAAAAAAGGGCGTGGTAACCAAATTTATTATTCTGCTCTCCAACATATTGCAAGTCCATTATTAGAACTTGGAAAATTTAATAAGGTAAAGGAATTAGCTAATACAGCAAAGGATAATGCAGCGAAGTCTCGTATTGTGTACATGTGTATTGACTTGGGGAAAATTGATGAAGCGTATGATCTTGCGAAGGGATTATCGGTTAGTCTTTTTTCTGATTATTCAGTTTTAAAACCGATAGTAAAAATGGTTGAAGATAGAAAGTTTAATAAAGCGATCGAACTAAAAAATAAACTGACTGATTTGAGTTGCAGTACATATGCCAATCGCATTATTACAAAAAGCTTTGAGCAAGCATGTTATAAGCTAATCCAAGGGGCTAAATTTGATGAGGTAAGGAGCTTGGTTGTCTTGCTCGGAAAGGCGTATGATGGTTCTGTCGATAAAGTCTGTAAAGCCCTCGTGATCGGATATATCAAATCGGATCGATTTGATGAGGCGTTTGAATTAGTAAATACATTTGTTAAAGAGAATTTAGAGTCTGATGCTTATCTAGCAACAATTAATGCAATGCTTCATGAAAAAGGCCAGTCAGATAACACTAAGAAAATTAATGAGATTAATATTAGGTTTATTAAGTCCAGGTTGGAGATAGACACCCTGTATGGACATATAGGCTCTGAAAAATTTGATGAGGCCATTGCTGGAATTAAGCAAAGCAAGCTCTGCCTACGTTTAGCAGCACCCTATTTAACTAAAAAATTGCTGGAGGCTGGCAAGAGGGATCAGGCTATCGAAGTGGCTTTCATGATCACAGATCTTGCTGTAAGAGTTGAAACCCTAAAGATGTTCCAAATTTAAAGCACATTTTTAGCGCTAGTGATCCACTAGCGCTTCTTGAAATATTAATTTTTTGTTAATTTGCATATAGTTTTCATTTCGAATACCTTATTTAGGTTATAATAAGTATCTGGGATAATCACTTAGGTGCTATATGCAAGTTGGTGATGGCGATAAGCCTTTTCTTCCGGAATTCAAATACGTAAAAGAAACAAGTAAAAAGCATAATCACGCGGAAGCAAGGCCGAAGCAAGAAAAATCCAATTCTAAGGCCGTGGATGATTTAAGGACACGGATAAAAGATGACTACCGGCCAAAAAACAAAGTTTCAAGGGGGCTGGCATATCCTGCGGGTGCTGATGTGTCTAAACCAGTCATTCACATTACAGAAAAAAGTGCATTGATCGATCAAAAGCTTCCTTTGGATATTTTTAAGTTTGCTCTTAAGCATGTGGGTTTTGAGGATTTAGGTTCCGCGTCTTTGGTCAGCAAATATTGGGGGTACGCATCTTTGGAGGCAGCTAAAATTCATCAGGCAGCCCTGCTTAAGTCCTTTGGGGCATTCCTTGCTGAAAAGCAGTCGGAACTTGGAATCGATAAACTTACACAAAATGTAGATTTATCATTTGCAAAAGATCTTCCTCATCTTAAAGAAATGCTCATCAGAGTTCGCTTTGAGCTCGTCAAGATTTTATCGCCATTAAAAAATGAAGATTTAAAAGCATTGGAAATATCATCCTTGATGATTAAAAAGCCAGAATCATTTGATGTATTATTTTGTTTAGTTAGATTACACGAGGATTTTGTAAATTCTGGTTTTTATAAGTCTAGTACGACTGTGGGTCAATTTTGTCAGTTAGGAGCGTATGATTTTGCTTTTAGTTCTATAAAAGAAATTAAAAATAAAAATGAGTATGATCTTGCGCTGAGAAATATGGTGAAAGAATTTCTAAAAGTTGGGGATTTTGATAGGGCTTCAGAATTGGCATGGTTGATCACAGATGAAAATATCAAGCGCGAGGTTGTGACGGGATTTTTTTCATCAGGGAAAATAGACGAAGGTGCGAATCTTGTAAAATCATTCTCAGGGTATACGCAGAAAAGTATTTTAGCTGCAGTTCCAGCTTTGAAGATGATTATGGAGGGAAAGTTTGACAAGGCTATGAAGATTAAAGATAGCGTGAATAAAGCTAATGTAAATGCCTCTGTCACAATTTATGTTATAACAGAAGTATTGGAAAATACAGCTTATAAGCTAATCCGGGATGCGAACTTTGATGAGGTTAAACGTTTGATTGCTGCGATGGGAAGTCGCTCTTCTGATGTGAAAGACAGGATCTATGAAAAACTCGCCATGAAATATATTGAACTAGATCGATTTGATGAAGCTGTTGAATGTGCACGATTATTGGATCCAGAAGACAGTTCTACTGGAGAGCGTATGACGATCATGAATGCCGCACTTTGTGAAAAAGGAAAATTGGATGTAGCAGGCAAGATTAATGCCATTCCGATTACCAGGGATAACAATACCCGGGTAACTGTTGTCTCTATCTATGAAGATATCTTTTCCAACAATTTTGATCATGCCTTTCAGTTAATCAATACTCAGCAAGTATTTACATCGACAATATTACCCTATCTTTCTAAAAAAATGTGGGAAGCCGGCCTGAATGAAAGGGCTATCGAGTTAGCTTTTAAGATTTCAGATCTTCCTGTAAGAATTAACACTTTAAAACTATTCAGTAAATAATCACTTAATTAATTTAATAATGTTATAATAGTTATTATTTAATATTGGTGGTTCATGTCAATTCCAATAGATTTAAATAATATTCATATTGCTGATCTTAGTAAAATTGAAATACAGCCATCGAATAAGAGCTTTGGCAGACGATTTACAATAAAAGTTGGGAATGGATCGCAAGAGGTAAGAATAGAGGAATTGAACAAAGTTGCTAAAAGACTTCTTGAAGAGGCGAAAAATGGCAGCGCTAAAGACCAAAAGAAAGTGAATGCCTTTATTTCGAAGCTCGGGTTGGAGGGTGTGGATGACATTGAAGAACTAAGGGATCAAATTATCGAGCTATATCAAAATTTAGATCATGATGTTCCAGATGATGCTGTTTTTCGTGATCCTGTTGTTATTGATGGAACGAGCTATATTGTTGAAAGTGAGTTTGGGTACGGGGATCCTAAGTTGTTCATACAGGAGGATGGCAAGGAATGGCGTGAAGATCTTTTAGAGATTTCAAAAGGTTATGCCACCTATGAAACTGTAAGTGGCCCTATTCCGGATAAATTTCTTCCTGTGTTAAGTGCGCTAAAAGTGCGAGGGGAAAAGCGAAGGGATGAAGTTGCAGCTCAGGGTGAGAAAAGAGAACAAATGATCTCACTATGTCGTGGCATACTAGGGGCGAGCCCTGGCGATGTTGTCTTTCGTGAACCTATTGTCGTAGGTGAAAGAAGTTTTCAAATCCATGTCGATACCAGTTTTAGAGTCAGCTTGCAGGAAGTGGATAATATCGGAGACACAGGACGTTTGGAATTTGAAAAAGGGAGGACCCGTTATGAGGGGAAAATAACAGGACTCCCAAGTGAGTTTTTGCCTATTCTGGATGAGATCCTTACTCAATTACAGGCGCGAAGTGATGAGATTAAAGCCATTTGCAAATTGAGAGATGACATTGTCGATTTATATCAAAAATTATCAGAAATTGGTCCGGTTGATATTGATGGGGACTCTTATCACGTTGTAAGAGAGCCTGGAGTAAACTTAAGGCTCAAGATTCAAGCAGAGAAAAATGCCCAGATAACAATAGCCAAAGGTGAAAGTCGACGGGGCATGAACCGTAGGCTTGTTCCTGCTGAAATGATGCCAGCCTTGATTGAAATGCATGAGAGGTTACTTACCCGTTGCAGCGAAATAGAAAATGAAGAAGTAGACTCTTTAATCGGGCTTAAGAATATTTTTGATGATCCGGAGATGTTCTCTAAAGGGGTCGCTTTATTAGAGAAAGCTAGCTCGGCAGGGATTCCTGGCACCATTGATGTTTGGGAGGTGGACGGGTTATTACATCTGCAAGAAAAAAGATATAAAGGCACAAATCTTGGATTAGTCCAAATAGGTGCTAAAGGCGATCAAGAAGCTGCAAAGCGGCTTTTTAGTACAGCCGTCTATAATGCAAGTGTTGCAAACTCATTTTACCATAAAAAATCTGTATCTATTTTAAGAGAAACCCTTCCATGCATTCCTACATGGCATTTAAATAAATGGCTTGGCTCGCTCGGACAGTCAAGTGAGTTTGAGGTTGTCTATAAGGGTGAATCAGGGATTGATGCCGGGGGGCTTAAGCGGGAATATATTGGAACAATCGCCTCAGCCATTGTAAATCAGAAAACTTTGTTTAAAGAAGTGGATGGCTCTTTAACGCTCCCTTGCAATCCAAATGAGGTTGAAACCTACCAAAATATCGGTATGTTATTTGCCGAGTGTTATAAATCCAAGTCCACAGTGGACGCTTGGGAAAGCTATGAACGGGAGTTGATTACGACAGGCCGGTTGTATTCTGATGCTCTCTTTAAGGCGGCTTTGTTATTGAGCTATGATGATCTCAGTGAGGCAATTGCCACAAGAGACACTGAAATTAAAATAGCCAGGAGCATTCTCTCAGATCTTGATAGCAATGGTTCAGATACCGTTAAAAACATGATCCAATGTTTTGAGTTGCTCGATGGAGATAGTCAAGATTTTTCACTAGCTTTTTATATGCTTGAAGAATCTGTTCAAGAGGTCTATGAAGATCAAGATTTAAATCCTGATCTTCAAAAGATAAAAGCGAATGAAGTTCAATTCAAGGAAGATCTTTTCAATGCACTCATGAAAGATGGAACGACCATTGATGAGCTTAAAGGCATTTCTCTTGGAAATATGGTGGGTCCTATTTTTCAAATTGCAAAAGGGATGAGTTCAAGAATCCTTGAGTGGGATATCGAAAGAACTAAACCAATAGATGTCTTTAGCATTAAGATTCAAGGGTCTATTGATCGAAATCAAATTGTTGCAAGTATTCAGACTGTTAGTGATCCTGTTTTGACTCAAAAAATTGTATGGCTGAAAGAATGGATCCAAAAAGACGCTTCTGACACAGAAATTAAGGCTTTTCTGAAGTTTGTCTCTGGAGCAACGAGTTTGGCCGGTGCAACCCCCATTAAGGTGGATGCGCAAGCAGCGCCTAGTCCTTTCTTGTCTGCATCTTCGTGTAACATGCATATCCATATGAGCGATAAGATGTCTTACAGGGGGAATCCTGACTCATGGGACAATACAAAGGAAGGGTTCATCAGGAATCTTAAGACTTCTATAACAGTGGATGAATTTCAGATAAGTTAAAATCTTTAAAATTTCTTAATTATAATAATTATTAAAGGTGATGGTATAATAATTGTTAGTTTAGTTGGGGGTTTTATGTCAGGTCCAATAGATTTAAAAAATATTCATCTTGTTGATATCAATAATATTGAAGTGAAGCCGTCTGATACTAATGTGGATAGAAGTTATGGCAGACGGTTTACCCTCAAAGTCGGGAATGAGTCGCAAGAGGTAAAGTTCAAGGAACTGAACAAGATCGCAAGAAGGCTTGTCAAGGAAGCGAGAAAGGGCACCGATAAAGATTTAAGGGATGTAAAAGTATTTCTTTCCAGATTGGCAGATGTAGAAATGGAGGCCACGGGCACATACCAGAGGCGAGGCAATTGGTATAAGTTCCGCAGTTGGTTCCATAGATTGTTTGGTGGAGCTTTCACAGGTTCTCATTTGGAACGTTTGGATAAATTACAGAATAAATTGGACAAAGGATCAAGAGTAGAGTTTTCAAATTTCATCCTGGAAAATAAAGAATTTTTTCGAGATCACTTGCGTCGTCAAAAGGACATCCAAGTCGGTGATAAAACGTTTGTGGTAGAATGGAGTGGCTATCTAAATGAAAAACTTCGCATTTGGGACAAGTCCGATCCTGCACATAGGGCTGAGTGCGCAATAGAAGGTAATCAAGTTGCTTTTAGTCATATGGGAGGAATTTCAGGCCATGAAATGTCCATTTTTGATGCAATTACTTCAATGATTGAAAGTGGAACTTCTTGTGAGGATAAAAAAGATAATGTACTTGCTCTATACAGAAAATTATACCAGCTTGATCCCCGTCACCCAGCTCTTAATGACCCTGTAGAGGTCAATGGAAAAAAATATTCTATCGAGAGTCGTGGTTTATATGGGGGTATGAAGATCTTTGTACAAGAGATTGACGGATATGGATATGAAGTGATTGAAAATCATTCAAATTTAGATCTGGAGTTTATGCCTGTTTTAGATGAGTTGCAAAAGAGGGTAGACAATTGGGATGAAATTGAAAGGGAAGCGCGTCAATCAGGAGATGAAGGTAGAACAAGAGACCAAGTGATCGATATGTATAGATCGCTACATCGGGATATCCCTCAGGACCCCGTTTTTAGCGATCCTATAGTCATTGATGGAAAGGCGTACACTATTCGTAGTGATCAAGGGTACTACTGGGAGTCCAAGTTCTTCATACAGGAGGTAGGTCAGACAGGTCACAAAGGACTTTTGGAGATCTCTAATGGCAATACTCTGTATGAAAACAAAAGCGCTCGGATTCCAGCTCAATTTATTCCCGTTTTAAATGAACTTAAAGTGCGTGGAGAGAATCGCAGGAATGAAATTGCTGAGCAAAATGCGCAACGGGAGCAAATTGTTAATTTATCCCATGATGTATTTAGAGAGAGTCCCGGCGATGCTATTTTTCAAGATCCCTTTGTTTTCGGTGAAAAAAGCTATCGCATTAGGATCGATGATAGCTATACAACAAAATTTAGTCTGCAGGAAGTTAGTAGCAATGGATCTGCAGGGCGATTGGAATTAGAGAGCGGGAGGACCCGTTATGAAGGAAATATTGGGGGAATTCCAAAAGACCTAATGCCTGTACTGGATGAGATACAAGCTAAATTACAAGAGCGAAGCGATGCAATTAAAACGATTTGCAAGACAAGGGATGATATCATTGAGCTCTATCAAAATGTAGTCCAAAAAGATCCTGCCTTTTTTGAAAGACCGATCATTGTCGATGGTAAATCCTATCAAGTGACAACAGAGCCTAGCAATTATGACCTGATACTTAGAATCCAAACAGGCCTTAACGAGCCTATAAAAATAAGTAATGGAAGAAGTTGGCAGGGAAATAATCGAGGGCTTGTTCCAAATGAAATGATGCCTGTTCTAAATGAAATGCATAGGAGACTGCTTGAACGCATTAGCGAAATGGAAAGAGTGGAAGTGGATTCTATCCCAGATCTTAAAGGTCTTATGGATGATCCGGAGAGGGGCCCTAAAGGGATTGCTTTATTAGAAATACAGATTCAAAGAGGGGTTTCAGGTTCAGTCGATGTTTGGAAGAAAGATGGTGTATTATACCTTCAGGATAAACGATATAAAGGCACAGAGGAAGGCTTGCTTCAAATAGATGCCAATCAAGCAATCCAGTTTGCAGGGGATAGGGAAGAAGCTAATCGAATTTTTAGTACAGCTGTTTATAACGCGAGTGTAGCAAACTCATCTTACCTAGAAAATTATCGTGGCTGTACTGTGT
>CAZOAX010000090.1:0-7632 GCA_964577735.1 uncultured bacterium | reverse complement strand
AAGTAATAGCTAAGGAAAAAATATGAATACAGACTACTTTCCAAAAAAACTATATAGTCATCTAGACGGATCTTTTGACTACTTTTGTGGAGCCTACAAAGCAGCTTCCTATAATTTTACAATTTCAACACAGTTTGAACATATCTCTTCAAGCAGTAGTACAAACGATGTCGCAGACGAGATCTTTGATCAACCGGCAGGCGATCCTTCATTTGATCTTAAAGCTAAGCATTTTTTTTCTCATATCTTAGTAGGAACTCTTTTGCTCGTCCCTATTTTGAACTATTTTGTCTTTAAGGGTTTTGAATCTACAGATAACTCATCCATGAACAACGTACCCACTCCTATTCCCACTATCCCAGATCAAACCAGTCATCTTCCCATACCTTTGGAACTCTCATCAAATGAACCTATAAAATTAAAAACAGAAACAGATATAAAACCATCCTTGGATAATCTACAAACTCCTACTCCCACTATTCAAGATCAAACCAGTCATCTTCCCATATCTTTGGAACTCTCATCAGATGAACCTATAAAACTTGAAACAGAAACAACTGTAAAACCGATAGAACTTGATGGGGATGATTCACCAGAAGAAGTTCCTCCAGAACTTCCAAAACCCGCACTCCCTCGTACTAATTCCAATCCACGATCAAGAGTGATCATTGAAGACACTTCTCACATGAAGAAACTACAGCGAAGAAATTCAAAAGTATCTCAAAGAGCCTTGATTTTTGAGCAAAATAAATTAAACCATCAACAGCAAGTCTTAGATGCCGCCCTTCCTGTATTGGATGGAGAGAGAAGCAATCCGGTCACGATCGCTGAATTCAAAGAAATTGAAACCTCTTTTACAAAAGATTTTTTCAACTTATTTCCCAACGAGACCTGTGATTCTAAATTTGCAAGCTTAAGAAAGCGTCAGGAAGAGGAATCCCTTGGAGTAGTATTTAATGACAGTAAGTACATTGAATCCCTTTTTCTGAATACAGAAGGATTCACACCTGAAGTAAGGTTTAAGAAAGCCAATGAAAACCTCGCCGCTTTGCATCAATTTATCCTCGATCTCTACCCCCACCTCAAAGACAATTTTTACATTTTGGCAAATTACAAAAATGATATGCAGAAGAAGATTGAAGAGATTCCGTACGTTAAAATCATCAAAATTCTTTTTAGAGCATCTCTTGAAGAATTCTTAAAGGAATTGAATAATTATAAGTTTGTAGAGATCCCGGCCATGGAAGGAGAGAAAGTAGCGGTTCGAATTGATACGATTGAATTTCAACAAACCCACAAGTTGCCAGGAACCATCAAAAAGAAACTGAAGCTCTATCGCAACTCCGCCTCCGCCCTAAAATAAATCAATACCCCGCAAGGTTTCCTTGCGGTCTATTTATACGGTAAAGCCTCTACCGAGGTTTTTATAGCACAGTAGAAATGTCACCATGCGATGAGGCCGAGCACGCATTAGTGAGCGTCTATGGACGCTCACTATCTACAAAGCTAGAAAAGTCCTAAAGACCCTCAGCTGCCGCAGGAGACGCAACCTTCCGCTAGGGTACAGACAAAGTTCTCTGGTGAAACATCTTCCACTTCAGGAGCTGGGGCAATATTCTGCTCAGGCTTTGTCACCGTGAACTTGATCGCATCGACAGCCGCTTTTGTGCGCAGATAATACATGCCTGTTTTAAGACCTTGCTTCCAAGTGTAAAAGTGCATGGAGGACAACTTGGCAAAGTTTGGATTTTCCACAAACAAATTCAACGACTGAGACTGACAAATAAAGGCGCCGCGGTCAGCAGCCATATCAATGATCGCTTTTTGTTTAATCTCCCAAACTGTCTTGTAAAGATCGCGAACATCTTGAGGAATCTCTTCAATATCCTGGATCGAGCCGTTTGTGGAAAGGATACGGTTCTTCATTCCATCATTCCAAAGGCCCAAGCGGACAAGATCACGCAATAAGTACTTATTAACGATGATGAACTCACCAGAAAGCACTCGTCTTGAATAAAGGTTTGAAGTGTATGGCTCAAAGCACTCGTTGTTCCCTAAGATCTGGGAAGTGGAAGCTGTTGGCATCGGAGCTAAAAGAAGAGAGTTGCGTACACCATGTTTTGCAACGTCTTTTTTCAAGCCAGCCCAGTTCCACCTTGGGCTCGGAGTCACATTCCACATATCATATTGGAATATGCCCTGAGAAACAGGAGAGCCTTCATAAGTCTCGTAAGGTCCTTCTACTTTAGCCAGCTCCATCGAGGCTGTCATGGAGCCAAAGTAAATTGTCTCAAAGATTTCCCTATTCAAATCGCGTGCTTCTTTTGATTCAAAAGATAGACGCAACATTGAAAAGACATCTGCAAGTCCTTGTACGCCAATTCCTACCGGGCGATGACGTGCATTTGAATTCTTCGCTTCTTCTACAGGATAGCTATTGCCGTCGATCACGCGGTTTAGATTGCGTGTGACCACTTTTGTCACCTCAAAAAGCTTCTGATGATCAAATTGTCCATTGATCACAAAACGAGGAAGCGATAGAGATGCTAAGTTGCAAACAGCCACTTCATCAGGAGATGTGTATTCAACGATCTCCGTGCACAAGTTGCTTGATTTGATGGTTCCAAGATTCTTCTGATTCGATTTCTTGTTGCAGGCATCCTTATAGAGCATATAAGGGTTCCCTGTTTCAATTTGCGCGTCGAGAATTTTAAACCAAAGTTCTTGTGCCGGAATAGATTTACGAGCTCTACCTTCAGCTTCATAGCGGGTATAAAGTTCTTCAAACTCATCTCCATAAACATCAGACATTCCCGGCGCTTCATTTGGGCAAAACAGCGACCAGGATCCATTTTCTTCCACACGCTTCATAAATAAGTCAGGGATCCAAAGCGCTAAGAACAGGTCACGTGCGCGCACTTCTTCTTTTCCTGTATTCTTTCTTAAATCAAGAAAATCAAAGATATCGGCATGCCATGGCTCTAGATAGATTGCGAAAGAACCCTTTCTTTTTCCTCCACCTTGGTCAATGTAACGGGCTGTATCATTGAACACGCGCAGCATCGGCACAATCCCGTTAGAGCTTCCGCCTGTTCCACGAATATAAGACCCTGTAGCCCGTACATCATGAATGCTTAGACCGATTCCTCCAGCAGACTGGGAAATGCGTGCACAAGACTTCAATGTATCGAATATGCCATCAATACTATCGTCTTTAGTTTGCAGAAGGAAGCAAGAAGACATTTGGGGATTAGGTGTTCCGGCATTAAATAAAGTAGGTGTTGCGTGCGTAAACCATTTTTCACTCATCAGATTATAGGTGATAATTGCAGACTCAATGTCATTCTTGTGGATACCAACAGCCACACGCATCAACATGTGCTGAGGGCGCTCTGCAATCTTACCATTCATTCTTAAAAGATAAGATCGTTCAAGTGTTTTGAATCCAAAAAAGTCATAAACGAAGTCTCTATCATAAATGATCGAAGAATCTAAAACGTCCGCATATTTCTGAACGATGTTATAGACTTCATCCGAAATAAGAGGTGCCTTTCTTCCGCTCTTTTTATCTACATAGTTATAAAGATCATGAATTGTCTCAGAGAAGGATTTTTTTGTATTCTTCTGCAAGTTTGAGATCGCAATCCGGGCTGCAAGCAGCGCATAGTCCGGATGACGGGTCGTCAATGTTGCAGCAACCTCAGAGGCTAAATTGTCCAATTCAACCGTCGTCACACCATCATAAATCCCTTCAATTACCTTTAAAGCAACTAAAGTTGGATCCACATGGGTCGGATCAAGACCATAGCACAGTTTTTGAATCCGTGCTGTAACCTTATCAAACTTCACTTCCTGAACACGGCCATCCCGTTTTTTTACAAACATAATCTCTCCCCCGAGTTCTTAAAATTCTTCGTTTAATGAAAATACTTGTTCTTCTTTCTTACCCATAACGCCTGATTTTTGGTATTCAGATACCCGGCGCTCAAAGAAGTTTGTCTTCCCGGATAGAGAAATCAAATCCATAAAATCAAACGGATTAGTGACGTTATAGACCTTCGGAACTCCAAGAGAGAGCAATAGTCTATCTGCCACAAATTCAATATATTGGCACATCAGGTCTGCATTCATTCCAATCAATTTGACCGGAATTGCATCCCGCACAAATTCCCGCTCAATATCCACAGCATTTGTAATGATCTGTTGAACGGTCTCAGGTGCAAGATTGTTGTTCAACTGAGTGTACAATAAGCAAGCAAAGTCACAATGCAATCCTTCATCTCTTGAAATCAGTTCGTTTGCAAAGCTCAATCCCGGCATCAAACCCCGTTTTTTCAACCAGAAGATCGAGCAGAAGCTTCCTGAAAAGAAAATCCCTTCAACGGCCGCAAATGCAACTAAACGCTCGGCAAAAGAGCCTTGATCAATCCATCTAAGCGCCCATTCCGCTTTTTTCTTTACACATGGCACGGTGTCAATCGCATGGAATAAATAATCTTTTTCTGCAGAATCTTTAATATAGGTATCAATGAGCAGTGAGTAGGCTTCTGCGTGAATGTTCTCGATCATGATCTGAAAGCCATAAAAGCAGCGAGCTTCCGGATATTGCACTTCGTTCAAAAAGTTAACAGCAAGGTTTTCATTTACAATCCCGTCACTTGCTGCAAAAAATGCAAGAACGTGCTTAATAAAATGCTTCTCGTCATTGTTCAGCTTGGTTTCCCAGTGGAGGAGGTCAGGAGAAAGATCGATCTCTTCTGCTGTCCAAAAGCTTGCTTCTGCTTTCTTATACATCTGCCAAATATCGTGATGCTTGATTGGAAACAGCACAAAACGATCTTTGTTTTCTTGCAAAATCGGTTCAGGGTTAAGCTCTTGTCTTGGCATGGGTCCTCACTTTTTTGAACATTTTAAGAGATATAACACAATATCTAGTAGCGATCAAATCAACATATTGTATTTATGCTCCGATTCTACACCATTTGACCTTCACTTGGTCAAGTGAAATCGCAATCACTTTATAATGAAGGAAGTATCGAAGCAGCTTGAAGAAGATACACCACTTTTCCTTTGTTCACCATCATAAAACTTAAACCAAGTGAACATGAACCAGCGACCTGCGGGTGATGAATCTACCCCTACACCTATTTCACAGCCATAAATAACCATAATTTTTATGTTTTAATTTACCGGACGAGATTATTTTGTTTGAGCAAAGATTTTTGCATCAAAGCCACCTTTATCCCGACGTTTTTCAAGCCGTTTATTTTCAACATCTTCCATGCTAAAACCAATAGCGTTTGTGAGCGCACGAACAACCTCTAAAACATCCGCAAGCTCTTCTAACAATTCCCTGTCACATTGAGCTTGCCTAACCTCTTCCACCTCCTCAAGCAATTTATCCTTAAGGTTTTGAATAAACTCTTCTTGCTCCATTACTCTTTCATGAATCACAATTCCTTTATCCCGCAAAATAGCAGGGATATAATCGCGCACAAGCTTTTCATACAATCGCGCCACGGGGGATTACCATAAAATTCCTACTCTCAAGTATGCGGCGAGCACTTTTCTCATCAGCAACAAGTGTTGCCATAAAAGGATTGAGGAAGAAGTCCACAAAAGCCCAGCCCAATGAAAAAGTAGAGCTTTTAAAGCATTCAAATGAATTTCGAAGAGGAGTTGCTGAAAAAGGAAGTGCGAGCAAAGATAAAGCAGAAAATGCAAGCGCTGCAACACTTTCAACAAGGGCGACAGGGATAATGAGGGCATAACTGACTTGCGCAATAATTTTATTACAAATCCCTGGTTCGTTACGGTATATGGTAGTGCCTAAAATAAGGCTGCTTGAAAAACTGTTTGCTTGAATCGATATCGTCATAATATTCCTTTATTTTTAATTAGCAATCTTAACAAAACCCGGTCATTTATCGCATTAATATAATCAATTTGCTTATTTTGCATAAAGCCACACTTTTGAAATAAACGAATGGAAGCCTCATTACGACTATCCGGGTCCACCATACAATATTTGTAATATGGCCAAATATACTCTTCTAAAAATCTATTGACAATTTTACTACCCCACCCTTTCCCTAAACAGTCTTTTTCCCCAATAAACAAATCAAATCCGGCAGCTTCCTGAATAATCCCATCCGGAAGATTTTGATTCTCCCATGGATATTCCTTGATCGGATAGCCTTGAATATAGCCTATAGGGCGCTCTCCAAGATAAATCACATACCCTAGTATTCCTGATTTTTCCTGCATGTAGGGGGTTAATTTTTTTTGGACTTCCTCTAATGTCCAGTTTCTCAAAGAGTAAAATGATTGAACATGAGGCCGATTAAACCACTGATAAATCAAGGCAATATGAGCTTCATTCAAGGGTTCAAAAATGATTTGAGTTTTGCACGAAATAAATTTCTGAATAAATCTTCCCATGTGAGGATCAGACTTTTCATAAGGGATTTTGGATATATCAAACCAAGTTATACCATTAAATTCCTCTTGATCGTATTCAAGAGCAATTTGACAATCTCCCTTTAATACATACCATAGAGAAACGTCTGTGTGTCCAGCAGTCAACCCCACCGCTTTAGTCACAGTCAGAAAAAATGGATCCTCATATAGAAACTCGGCATGAATACCTAATTCTTCCAAAATTTCCCGCTTGACCGTTTCTTTTGGATGCTCGCCAAGCTCCACATGACCGCCAGAAGGCAACCACAATTTAGCCTTCCTATGATCAACGAGAAGAATTTTTTGATTCAGTTCATCTACAAGAACAAAGTAGGAAACTAAATGGGTATCAGGTGTTGCGGGTTTTTCAATACGGAAAATTTCCACCCCTGAATTCAACCACGTTTGAACAAAGGCAATCTGTTCTGCCTCAATCTCATCAAATGGCATGATTTTATCGATCATTTGGTAAATTTCTGATCGAATGGTTATACTCATGAATTAAGATCCAACCCCATCACGATATCATCAATGTAACTATCGTTTACTTTGACTCTATTTTTTAACCGACCCTCTTCTTCAAAGCCCATATGCTTGTATAAGATAATAGCTTGTGTATTGGAGGCGCGGACATTGAGTTGAATCTTCCGTAATGTATTTGATTGTCTTGCCTGTTCGATGATCTGCATCAATAATTTGGTTCCCACTCCTTTTTGCTGCCAACCTAAATGAACGGCGATGTTCAAGTCCGCTACATGTCTAAGCGATTTTAAGTTATGGGGCTCTAAGAAGGCATGTCCGATCACCTTATCATCAAATTCTGCAACAAGATAGAGGCAGCCGCTTGAAATGGAATGAACGACATTTTCAAGAAGAAGCTCTGATGGCTCCGAGCAAAAATAACCCGGAGTTTTAGCTATTTCACGCTCGCCTTCTAAAATGGCATTTGCATCGGCTATTTGAGCTGCTCTGATTGTGATTGTCATAAAAACTCATTTAAGTGCTTGAAGTAAGTGGCAGGATCTTCCACGTAAGGAAAGTGACCGCATTGCTTCATCAGGATATATTTTGAACCTGGAATGCTGTCATGGATATTTAAGGCTGCGCTTGGGGGTACGGGATCGTGATCTCCATGAATGACAAGTGTTTGGACCTTCAAGTTTGTCAGTGCAG
>CAZOAX010000089.1:0-7647 GCA_964577735.1 uncultured bacterium | reverse complement strand
CAATGAAAGTTCTGTGTTTTGATGTAGAGAAGAAATGTGTCAGCTTGTAAAACAGCAAGCTCTTGAGCAATTTGTCGAACAGCGGATTTTTCTAAAACAGCAGTCATATTAATGTCCTTTATTTAAAATCGACAACAGGGTCTGTCAAATGATTGAAATAGTTGGTAAAGATGTTCAACGATACAAGCATGACGATTTCCAACATTTCTTCGTCTGACACGCCTGCTTTTTTCAATTCCGCCACTTCTGCATCTTTCATATGGCCTCTATTTTCGACCATCTTCTTGGCAAACTGTAAAATGGCCTGATCTTTAGGGGAGCTGGATTCACCCTTACGGGCAGCTGTGATATCCTCTTTTTTCAACCCAAGCGCTCCTCCAATGGCTGAGTGAGCGGCTAAACAGTAATCACACTCGTTTGTATCGCTGACAACAAGTGAGATCTGTTCACGGAGCTTCGGTCCAATCGTCGTATGACTGGCAGCTTCGCTAAAAGCTAAATAACCCGATAAAACCGCCGGCGCATTCCCCATGTTTAAAAACATATTGGGCACACGACCAAGCTTTTTGTGGATCCCTTCATAGATCGGTTTTACTTTTGGACCGGCTTTTTCTTCCGTGACAGAATTAACATGTGTCATATAAACTCCTTATTATAATTTCCATATACCAACAATTAAAAGAAAATGCTCGAAAAAATCGATACAGATAAAGCTCCAAAAGCGCTAGGCCCTTATTCTCAAGCAGTTAAGTCAGGTGACTTTCTCTTTATATCAGGGCAGTTACCAATTGATCCCGCAACCGGGAAATTAATAGAAGGCGACATCCAAGCGATGGCAAAAAGGATCATTCAAAACATTGAAGCCATCTTAAAAAGTGCTGGTACAAGCTTGGAAAATGTGGTGAGAACAGACGTGTTCATGACGGATTTAAAGCAATTTGGTGCGATGAACGAAGAATATGCCCGGGCCTTCAAAGGTCCCGTTCCTCCGGCAAGACAGACCATTCAAGTCGCAGCACTTCCTCTTGGCGCTTCCCTTGAAATCTCCTGCATCGCCAAAATATCCTAAAACATTGAAAACGTTCCCTTTCCTGAATAATTCGAAAAAATCGGGTACGGGAACGCGTATGGGAACGGGAACGTTTTATCGAGGGGGTGTGCCTGAGAAGGCACACCTGAATAAGTTAGCGGAAGAAGCCGAAAGAGAAGAATGAGCGGGGTGCTGGTCGGTAGGCTGGTTGCACGTATACGGTGCGGGCTGGAACCGGTGTCACATAGACATGCTCTGATATCACACGGCCGTAAGGGTCATGCTGAACAACTACACGCTCTTGCGGATAGTAGTGTTGTTCAACGTAAACAGGAGCGTATGCGTAACGAGGGCGTTCCTGGACATTGATGCCAAAACCAAAATTTACATTTGTTCTAGCTTCAGCAGTTCCAATAGCAAGTAAAGTCAGAAGGCCAAAACTAAATCCAATCAATTTAGAACAGTTCATGGGTTCTCCATTTTTTTATTAATTACGTTAAAGTATTTTAAGTGTTTATTCTATTAATTAGAATAGGGAAATAACAAAATCCCAACTTTCTGGTATCTCGTAGGTTAAATTGAGGATAAAAGAGGTAAAATAGTCATTAAATAGGTGAATTGGGGCTGATAGAAGAGGGAATATTGAGAGTAGTGAACCCAGGATCAAGAGAGACATGCTGATGGAAACCAAGAATGGAAAGAAAATATTATAAACTAGAGATAGAAGGGGGAAAGTACCGAAATAGTAGAGGCTAATAGGCAGGGCTGTACATGTCGTTGCACAAGATAGACTGAGCCCGTTTTTCATAAATCCTAGCGTTATATAGGAGAATTGATCTATCCAGGGCCATGCGAAGACAGTTTCCACAGATCTTTTTGGGAAAATTCGATCGAAGAAATTGACGCAGGGTTCCATTCCAAATAATATAGCTCCGGTAGTCAGAAAGCTAAATTGAAACCCCAGATTTTCAAGTAAAAGAGGATCTACAAATGCTGCAATCAATAAGCATGCGCCGAGCGAATTAACAGGAGAGCTGAACCGTTCATGAAAATAAGCCCCTAAATATACTAAAAGCGTAAACCAGGCTCTCAAGATGGAGGGACCCCATCCTAGAAATAAAAAATAAATGCTTAGCGTAATGATCAAAACGAGATTAAGGGTTTTATCATGAAAAAAAGGACGGAAAATCAGGAGTAGCAGGCTTGCAATAATGCTGAAGTGAAAACCTGAGATGGCAAGCAAGTGTAAAAGTCCGAATCTGCCAAAGTCATGGCGTAAATTTTTGTCATCAAACTCTCCAATCACAAGTCCCGAAAGAAATTGGATCGTGCTTGGGGTGGAAAATTGGGTTTCCATCCATTTCTTCAAGGTTTGCTTTAAGTAAAACCTTGTTTCACTGAACGAATATGTTTTTAGGGGTGTCCAGGGAGTCTTAGGGAGAGGTTTTAATATGGCCTGCATGCCTCGTCCCTGCTTTAATCTACATGTAATTTCGTAATCACAGTTAGCAAGAGGACGATTTTTTTTCTTAGCCGGATAGCTTAAGTAAAAAGGAACACCCTTGATTTCGACATTTTCGCCGGAAAAGGAAAGGATTTTCCCTTTGTAGATGTAGTTTGATCTATGCGCGGTACTGGATAAAGTCAATTGCTCAATTGAGATCCTGGCGATCCCCTCTACTCCATTTTCTGGAATGGGCGGAAAATCTATTGAGAAAAAGACGAGAAGATAAGCCACAATCCCAATGGAAGCTCTAAACCCAAAAGGAATGAGAAGTAACAGTAAATAGGGGAGCTGATGCAACGCGATCTCTGCTCCGGCAGCAGCGATCAATGCAAACCCAAATGCCGGGTATCGGGAAAAGAAATTTCTGATAATAGGCATGGACAAACTATAAAAAGTTCGATAAATAAGTTTATATCTTAGTACTTGAGGAGAAATATGGGAAGAAAAGGATTTTCAGTTGGCGAAGTGTTGAAATTCAGCTTCGAGGAATGGAAAAAGAACTGGATGCTTTGGCTTGGCATCACTCTTTTTGCCGTATTGATCCCGATGCTGCCTCAGGCGCTTTTAATGAATATTTCAGAAGATGCGATCCTGCCTCAGATCGGATTGCATACCATCCGGTTGCTGTTAACCGTTTTTGTCCACATGGGTATCCTTACGGTGGCATTAAAGGCTGCAAAAGAGCAATCCTTTACATTTTCTGATTTCTTTTCGAAATTTCACTTATTTCCCTCATATCTGCTTGGAAAGATCCTCTTTATTGCAGGCATGATCATCGGGCTATTTTTATTGATTGTGCCAGGTATCATTTTTGCCTTGAAATTCAACCTATGGCCGTTCTTTGTTTTGGATCGTGATGCCGGCGGAGTGGATGCATTAAAAGAAAGCAATAAGGTAGTTGAAGGGGCGAAATGGGATATCATGCTATTTTGGATAGGAGCGCTCATTTTGAACATTTTTGGCTTCTTACTTCTTGGAGTCGGTTTCTTGATCACCTGGCCGGTCACGCTGATCGCCTGGTCCAAAATCTATCTTAAATTAACAACAGTAACCGACGTTACAATCCGTGACGAACCAGGAGCCCTCGTATGAAAAAAATTGTACTATACATGCTTATCGCTCTTCCTTTGATGGCCGAAAAGCCCTGCCCGCTATGTGAAGTCCATCGCGCGTATAACAAAGAGCACCCCGGTGACTTTGAGTACTACGAGGATTACCAAAAATCCATTGAAGGCAAAGAAGCCCCTAAAAAAGAAGAGCCAAAAACTCCCCTTAAAGCTCCATAATCAAAATTTTTGAAAAAATAACAGGATATTAGGATAGTTAGGATTTTTCGACATGCTAACTATCCTAATATCCTGTTATTTTTATATAAGACAGTGTAAAATTTGCATGCGGCTGAAGTGGACAACCTTGAATTAAGAAGCTTTTAACTATAATCTTTTTCTTTCGGGACCACGACGTGGAGTGCTGGCTTGCCGGCCCTTCAGAAGTGGACCCACCTTAAACTTTGCGTTAATCGCACGGTTCAAGACCCTTCGGCGGCGTTTTTTACTTTTTCACTAAAAAAATCAATAAAGCAGCGTGTCCTTGAAGGTGTGAAGCGACGGTTCGGATAAGCGACATAAATAGGGATGTCTGTTTCACCTTTAAGAACTTCCACTAATTTTCCATTTTTAAGATAGTCATCGATTGCATAGTGATGCACCTTAATGACTCCCATCCCATCTAACGCAAATTGTAGCATAGCCTCTACATCATTTACGCAAATGTAGGCCGGCTCATCGACTTTACGGGCACTGTGGGAAATATAGCGGTGATTCTTGAGGTCGATTGCTAAGTAATCAGGGGATGCAGCGTAGACATAACGGGTGGTTACAATCCGCTTTTGGATGACATCTCCAGTTGCGGGAATGCTCATGCCGATCACAACATCCAAAGGTTCCAGGTTTAGATCAGGAACACGTTCAGCAAGTTCCAGTTTAAGTTCAATGTGGGGATATTTCGTAAGAAACTCTTTTATATGGGGCACGATGAATTTATGCCCGAAATTCCGGCCACAAAAGACTTTCAAAAGGCCGCTAGGTGTTACTTTGCTTTGAGAAATCAATGCAGAAGCAGCGTCAACTTCTTCTAATATGCGCCTGCACTGCTCAAGGTAACTGGCTCCCGTATCGGTAAATTCAATCTTTCGAGTAGAGCGGATCAAGAGCTGTATGCCAAGCTCTTCTTCAAGGCGTGTGAGTTGTTTGCTCACTGCTGCTGAGGATATTTTCAATTCCCGGGCAACAGCTGCAAGGCTCCCAAGATCAGCCGTCAAGACAAGTGTTTTCATCTGAATGAAATCGGTCATTGTTAACCATTGGTTATGAATAGTTAACTTTTACACTTATTATCAAAATACATTCAACAACTTAAAATAGATGAAAAAGGAGAATTTCATGCGCCGCATAAACGTTGGATTATTAATTGCACTGGTCGGCTTCCCCCAAATTAGCGAGACGATCTATACGCCGGCATTACCAAGTGTAGCAAACGGTTTGTCCACAAGCGCCTATATGGTCGAGATTACTCTCTCGATTTATTTTTTAGGTTTTGCGTTAGGGGTGTTGTTATGGGGTGTCATCTCAGACTATCGGGGAAGGCGGGGTTCCATGTTAATGGGACTGATTCTGTATGGAATTGCGACTATAGCATGTGCAATGGTAGAGACGGTCCAGATGCTTTTATTTTGGCGGTTTTTGCAGGCGTTTGGGGCAAGTGTGGGCTCTGTGATCACACAAACGATCTTGCGCGATTCATATGAAGGAAAAGAGCGAACGGAGCTTTTTTCATTGATATCAGGAGCGCTTGCGTTTTCACCTGCAGTTGGTCCTTTGCTCGGAGGGTTCATTAGTGAATATCTCGGTTGGAGGGCCAATTTTTGGGCTCTAACGGCCTTAGCACTAGGCTTACTTGTATGGGCATGGTATTCTCTGCCGGAAACACGACCTAAAACGATTTTAAAAGTGCCCATGCGTCAATTGAGCCAGCAAATGTTGTCTTCTTGTCAGTTGTGGGGGCATATTCTTTTGATAGGTGGAACAAATGGAATAGTCTTTGGGTTTTACCAGGAAGCTCCTTTTGTGTTTATTGATCAGTTAGGGATGCAGCCGGCCCATTATGGATTTTTTGGGATATTGATTGCTTCAGCCATTATATTGGCTGCTCGCATCTCCTACAAAAGTGGAAAAGACTCGCTCATTCAAAAAGGTACGGCTTGTATTCTCGTGGGAGGAATTACTTTAATGCTGGCCCCGTTAAATCTTCTTGTTGCGGTTCCTGCATTGTTTCTTGTTTTTCTTGGAGTAGGCCTGATCATTCCCAATAGTTTAAGCCATGCTCTAAAGCCTTATAGCCATGCAGCTGGTACTGCCGGTTCGATTTTTGGAGGCAGTTACTATATTTTGGTCGCAGGATTTACTTGGGGAATGGGTGCCATGCATAATGGCAGTTCTCTTCCCCTTCCGATCTATATTACAATACTTGGCCTGATTATTGCCTGTGGCTGCTATATGATTCGGAATAATGAATGGAGTCATTCTTCAAATAGGTGTTAAATACATGATTCGCAAAAGGGCTATTTGATTCAGGTTCGATCTCTTTGCAATAGCGGTGTTCCTGACGTTGAATAGGCTTTTGCTCCGTTGTAAGCAGGAAGAAAATCGGATAGGTGATAATGGAGAAAAGAGTGCAGCTTTGGAGAGCAAGGCAGGCTGCTAATAAAGTTAATGTGATAAGTCGTGTCATAATTAGCTTTTGTGAATGATTCCGCCCTATTTTGAATAGGACGGAATATATTTCCAAGTTGTTTCAGGAGGGTTTAAGGATTTTGGTTTCCGGCATGAACCAGATAGTGCTTGCACCTACCAAGTAGATCATGGCAAAGAAGCTTAAGGCTTCTCTATACCCGCCAAGCAGGGTGACGATCAATCCAATAAACAATACGGTGATCGCGGTAATCAACCTGCCGGCATTCAAGCAGAATCCGACAGAGCTTGCGCGCGTTTCTTTTGAAAATAGCTCTGGAAGATAGATGTACATAATCCCTTGAGCCAGGCCGACAAAAAAACCAAGAAAGCCATTAAATCCATGAATAGCGATTGAAAATTCACTATGCATTAAGAACATGGCCAAAGAGCTGATAAACGCTCCTAAATAGGAGATGCATATGACCCATCTTCTTCCAATTATATTGGAAATAGGGCCGGCTGCAATGCATCCTGCAATAGCCATCACGCCATGGATAATCAGGGATGTATTTTTATCATGTCCATCGCTTGAGCTTCCGGGTAAATCCTGTATCCATGTAGGAATCCAGGACAAAGAGGCCCAGTATCCGACAAGCAAGCTTCCAAAAATTACGCTTCCTAAAATCAGATTTTTTTTATTCATATCTGAGTTAGCATTTGAGGTGGCTTTTTGGGAAGTTGTTTGCTGAAAGTAACGCAAAACGATCAAGGAAATGAACAAGGGCAATGCTCCAAATATAAAAGCACTTCTCCAGTCGCCAAATGCTTTTGCAGCAATTCCTGATAACAAAACACCTGCCTGATAAGAGGTGATAAGCGCGCCAAGTGCTAGTGCTCTTGATTTTTCCGGCCAGGTTTCAGCGATATAGACAGACATCGCAACCATGGTTCCACCGATGCCAAAACCAATTGCAAAACGGCATATAGCAAGTTGCGTGATGCTTCCTGCACATCCAGCACCTAAGCTGAACAGGGAAAAAATGGCGATGGAGCAGGCCAACACTTGTTTTCGAGAGGTGCGGTCAGATGCAATTCCAAGCGCAATTCCACCGGTCATCCAACCGATTAAAAATGAAGAGAGGATGTAGGCACCATATTGAGCGATTACTTGTCGATCCGTGCTATGGGCGAGTTCTCCCACGGCATGAGGTAGCACAGCTGAAAATAAATTAGCATCCATACCGGCAAAAGCCCCTGCGATCCAGCAAACAGCAAAAATAAAGATATTCATTTACTTGCCTCCGCATAGGATGTAAGCCATTTTTTTGAACAGGAATGCGTGCCTGATAAAACTTCTTTCAGTTTTTCACGGGCTAGTT
>CAZOAX010000088.1:2042-7694 GCA_964577735.1 uncultured bacterium | reverse complement strand
CTATGACACTTGCATTTCTTTCCATTATTTTATTTTTAATTATCGATCCAATGGGTAATGTTTCAAGCTACCAAAAACTGATGAAACAGATCCCTCCTGAAAGACGCACAAAAGTAGCCATTCGGGAAATGCTGATCGCGCTTGGCGTGATGCTCCTTTTTAATGAACTTGGTGAAGTTCTCTTTTATTATTTAGGGTTATCTGAAATTGGCCTCCGTATCGCATCCGGAGTGATTTTATTCATCATAGCTCTAAAGATCCTGTTTCCTAAAGACCAAGACCTGCGTAATCAGGATCTTCCGGGCGAGCCTTGCGTATTTCCATTAGCGATCCCCTTTTTAGCAGGTCCAGCTGTTTTAGCAACCATCATGCTTTACGCGCACTTGGAACCAAGCCAACCCATCATGATGACAGCTATATTCATTGCATGGGGAGCATCTTCCTTAATCTTATTTTTCTCTTCATTCTTTGAAAGGATTCTAGGAAGCAATGGTCTAACTGCTTGTGAAAGACTCATGGGCATGGTGCTGATCTTGATCGCGATTCAAAGGCTTGCTGCCGGCATCCAGCTATTTCTCACTGGCACCTGTTGTGACTAACATCAAATTAACTTTGACCTACGATGGAACGGCCTATTTCGGTTGGCAAAAAACCGATGAAGGCCCTTCCATCGAACAAACACTGCAACACGTTCTAGAAACCGTTCTGCAACATCCTATTACTCTTCAAGCAGCAAGCCGGACAGATAGAGGTGTTCATGCGCAGACCCAAGTGGTCAATTTCTTTTCTGACAAACCTTTGAATTTTGAAAAGTTCCACTTCCAACTCAACTCCATGCTCCCTAAAGACATCCGAGTGTTAACCATCGCAAATGAACGCGATGACTTCCATCCGACTCTTGATGTTGCGGAAAAGACCTACGTCTATTCAATTACCGCTGATTTTTTTCAGATGCCGCTGGACCGCCATTACGCTTGGCATGTTTTCTATCCTCTCGATCTTAACTTGATGAAGGAAGGCGCTTCCCAATTAGTTGGCACTCATGATTTCAAAGGTTTTACTAATCGTAAAATAGATGAAATTTACGAAGATCACATCCGCACCATTCATGATATTTCCATCGTTCAAAATGGGAATCAAATCCAGATTATAATCACAGGAAACAACTTCCTTTATAAAATGATCCGGAACATAGTGGGAACCCTTGTTTATATCGGATGCAAAAAACTCCCAATCCATGTTATAAATAGTCTCAAATTAGAAAAAAATAGAACGCTTGCCGGTATTACCGCTCCGGCACACGGACTATCCTTATTTAAACTCAAATATAAAGAGTAAATATGGCAAGAACGATTTCAGCATCCCAACCTGCAGCGCAAAATGACAAGCCTTGGTTTACTTTAAAAAATGCAAAAAGAGTGACCATTATCTGTTTGAAAGTGGTAGCCCTCGGCGCCCTTCTTCTCTATCAGCCCCCTTTCTTTGTTGCCGGATTTGCTGTCGGATTTATCGCCAAATGCATCACCCCCAAAGGCTGCTCAAAAGCCGCTAATAAGATTCAGGAAGCTATCGCAAAACGCCCCTGGCTGTTTGCCGCAGTAGTCGTTGCCGGAACGATCGCATGCCCTGAATGGCTCCTTGTCGGCCCCTCACTCATAGGTGGCCTGTACGCCGGCTGCAAACTCGCCAAACTCATCCAAAAAAGCTAAACACCCTTCGGCTCTCTAAATTCAAATTAACAGATTCTTTTGTAAATGAATAACAGGATAATAGGATAGTCTGGATTTCGCATTGATCCTGACTATCCTATTATCCTGTTATTTTTTTCTTTATCTTTGGTTTGTTACCCACCTTAGCCACTAATTAGGTGATGAAATGGTAGATGTAGCGAAGGGCGAAGAAGTCGAGGAGGATGATGCCGTAGCCTATCAGGACAAAGAGGCCGTCATCATTCAAAAGCCCGAGAGCCATGAATAAGATGGGGGTGGCAAACAAGATATTGGTCAGAGGAATTGGAATGGGAAGGGCGACAATGAAAGCAAGCAGGCAAATGAGGACGGCTGTAATGCGCGATAAGAGTGGATTTTGGATCATAAAGGACAGACGCGGATGGATCACTTTATGCAGCGAGTTGAGGAAGTCTTTAGTTTTATCGATAAATAGACTGAGATGAGCACTATCAATCTTTCTTTTAGCTATCCACTTTGGCACCCATAACTTACTACCGAAGGCAAATTGTACACTCAAGAAAGCCAGGATCAATCCGAAAAGATTTGAGATGCCAGGTATCGGGATCGGAATACTAAAGATAATCAAAAGTGCTTCAATCCCCCGCTTGGACAGGATGGATAAAATTTGTTTCACTTCCACTGTATCAGATGCTTTTGTCAGATTCTGAATCCGATCTAGGCTATCAATAAAACTCATCTTATGGCCTTGGGTGGAAGTCTTTAAATGCAGAAATTAATTTAGATGAACTAATGTGGGTATAACGGTCTGTACTGCTGATACAGGAATGCCCAAGCAACTCCTGGATAACACGCAAGTCCGCCCCATGATCAAGCAAGTGCGTCGCAAATGAATGTCGCAGGGTATGCGGGGAGATGTTTTTTTGAATGCCCACACTTGCTGCATAAAATTTGATCATTCTCCAAATATCGATTCGGGACAGATGGCGTCCTTTTCGGCCAACAAAAAGAGACTTTTCCTTTTCACTTTCTGACTTATCCCGGAATCGGTTCAGGTAATCATCAATAGCAGCTAAAGCCTTCTTCCCAACCGGTATCAACCTTTCCTTGCTTCCTTTGCCTTTGACGCGGATGCAATCTTCCTCGATCGCATATAAGCTGACATGACAAAGCTCACTGACACGAAGACCACTGCTATATAGAAGCTCTAAAATAGCTTTATCACGACACCCTTGCATGGTTGATATATCAGGAGCATTCATCAAGCGCTCAATTTCTGCACTGGATAGAACTTCCGGGATCAGTTGCCACATTTTTGGGGATGCAAGGTATTCTGCCGGATTTCTTTTGAGGACACCTTCCCGTTTTAAAAACTGAAAATACACCTTCAAAGCAATCGAAGTTCTTCCAATAGAGGAACTGGCATAATTTTGCTTTTGAAGAGATTCAAAGAACTTAAGTAGATGATTTTCTTCCACCTGCTCCATTTGTGAAATGCCGTATTCATTTAAGAACAGAATGAATTTTCGGATATCGTTCTGATAGGCACTGATCGTATTGGCAGAAAGCCCCTTTTCAGAACTAATATAAATGAGAAAATCATGGATACAAACTTCTGAACTCATAGTTTTTCTTGCAGCCGCATTTGTGCAGAATAAGCTGAGAAGTTAGCAAAATCAATCTTTGGAACCAAGTACATATCGCCTGTTTCCAAGTTTTCATAAAGCCCCATTTTGACACGATGGACAAGCACCTTTTTACGTACTAAATACAAGGCAAGCAAAAACGCCTCTTCATGTTCTTCTGAAGCTTCACTATCAATTAATTTTTGCAAAAGCTCAAGTGAGGTTGTGATGTGGTCCCGATTTTCAGGTTCGATCTTCTCTTCTGAACCAATGGTGTGCTTCCAAATGACTGCCGATTCCAGTGGTGAAAAACAGGGCACACAGGCATCTTGTCTGATCCACTCCCCTTCCAAATCTAACAATTGGGATTGGATTTCCTGGCTAGGTTTAAAATCGTTATGACACTGGGCGCACTTTGCGGCCCTTTTTGGAATGGCTATTTGAAACTGAGCTTTCATAATCCTTTAAAATTAAATTGTTTTAAGTATGCATCTGCAAGTGGATACGTCCCTTGAGACTTAAATCGATCCATTACCTTTGTTGCAAGCTTTTTACCTAATTGAACACCTTCCTGATCAAACGAATTGATGTTCCAGATAAACCCTTGGAAGGCTACTTTATGCTCAAAGTAGGCTAAAAGTGCACCAAGTGCATAAGGTGTCAATTGCTCACCGATCAACAGATACGATGGACGATTACCTTTGAATACCTGATTGGGGTTTGTACTATTTTGACCCGTGGCAAGCGCAATGGCTTGCGCGATCAAATTTGCAAGGAGTTTCTCTTGTGAATTAGTCCCTTCATAATCAAAGTCATGCCCTGTTTGGTTTTTCTTAAATCCAATCATCTCAAGAGCAATAGGAGCTGTCCCCTGATGGATGAGTTGAAAGAATGAGTGCTGAGCATTTGTGCCGGCCTCTCCCCAAATTATGGGGCCTGTCGCATAATCCACAAAATTGCCCAAGCGATCGATTTGCTTGCCATTCGATTCCATATCCAACTGCTGCAAGTGCGCTGGAAAACGCCACAGGCTTTGCGAATAAGGGATAATCGCCGATGTCTGAATGTTTAAAAAGTTATGGTTCCAGACACCTAAAAGAGCACCAAGAAGAGGTAGATTCTTTTTAAGATCACTGGAAAGTGCATTGAGATCTATCGCATGGGCACCCTTTAAGAACTCCAGGTAAACATTAAAGCCGCAAGCAAAACCGATAATTACGCCACCAATAATGGAGCTACCGGAATATCTTCCACCGATCCAATCCCAAATATAAAAAGATGCCAAATAACGCTTGGGATCATCCATCGGACTCCCCTCACCCGTAATAGCAATAAAATGTCTATTTGTATCCAGCCCTTGTTTCTCAAAAATAGATCTTGCAAACGCCTCATTTGTACCAGTCTCAAGGGTATTGCCGCTCTTTGAAACAACTGCCACAAGTGTCTTTTTTAAATCCAAATCCTTGAGAGTCATATAGCAGGCATCCGGATCGACATTGCCGACAAACAGAACCTCTCTGCCCTTTTGTTTATAAGCCTCTAAGGCTAAATAAAGGGCTTTTGGACCAAGTTCAGAGCCACCAATTCCAATCACCACAAGCGTCTTAAACTCCCCCATCTGGGGCAAAAATGCCTCAAGCTTATCGCATTCGGCTTTTGCTAAACGAGTCGCTTCTAAACTTGCCTTTGATGTACGGGGAGAATCAAAAAAATCACGAACAGCCGTATGCAAAACAGCCCGATTTTCAGACGGATACCCTTGAATGCAATTGATCACCTCGCCATTTTGCATCCTTTCCATGTCATGGATCACATTGCGCTCTTCAGCAAGCTTATAAAGTCCCTCCATCACCCCATCTGTCACACGTTCCGTTGCATACAGCATCTTAAAGCCACATGCCTCCAAAACAAAATGATCAACTCTTGCCGGATTCAAAGCATCAACAGCAGAAAGATCATACGGCGACTTGGCAAGCTCTTTTAGCTCACGCACAGATTCGAGTGCAGGAAATTGAATGGACATGGATATCCTCGTTAACTTTCCCGCACACACTATCACAACTTTTTTTACTCAGCAATTAATATACAAAAATCAATCACTACGACTACTTTCGATATCGTTCCGATCATTTTATCGTTCTTACCATTGAAGATAGTGTGTTTATCTCTCGTCAGAACTTTTTCGGCTACCTGTTACGCCTCAATTTATTGTTATTTTTTTGAAACACAGAGGAGCGGCAGGAGGACACTCGATAATAAGATCATCCATTCTTGCTTTGATAACCTTCTCTTTAAAATACGGACCAACCATATCCGACTTCTCAAAAAGTGCTTTAATT